>CAZTYA010000218.1:0-4229 GCA_964617255.1 uncultured Syntrophales bacterium | reverse complement strand
ATTCGCCCATGGCCAATCTGTTGCTCTCGGTAATGGGCGCCTTCGCTGAATTTGAAAGGGCCCTGATCCGCGAGCGCCAGCGCGAAGGAATCGCCCTGGCTAAAAAACGCGGAGCGTACCGTGGCCGCAAGAAAGCGCTATCACTTGAACAGGTGGCCGATCTGCGCCAACGGGCCGCTGCCGGCGAACAAAAAGCCGCCCTTGCCCGCGAATTCGGCATCAGTCGCGAGACCTTATACCAATACCTCAGGTCGAATGAATGACCATGCCAAAACACAACAACAGAGTGCCCAATTTGACGACCCGAAGAATTGCAGAGGGTTTCAGGCGGAGTGAAAAAACAATAATGAGAGAACTAGCACTAATGTTTTTTCAAGTTTTTTATTAAAAAGCAATTAAGTCTAACACCATCCATGTTTCACCAAAGCTTATTCTTGAGACGTATCCCCGGAAACCGGAGACGGACGGTTCATCTCGTAGTGGAATGCACCGTTAACCGTCCCCACGACCGTTTTCGTTTAGTCGTTAATCTCTAATGAGAGCATGGCAGTGTCGGGTTCCTCAAAAAACTGCAAATTTTCCCCCTTCATCCCTTGCCCGACCTTGTGCAGAACCCAAGCGGTAACAAGCAACAATAAAATCGCGGCAATCATGGTGACGGGCTGGGAAAAACAAAGCTGCTCTATCAGCGTCACCAAGCCCAGATATAAGAGAAAAGCAAGGAGGTACGGACCGGCAAAGACTTTCAGGTTCGCCTTCCCCGGCAAGTAGGAACAAGTGAAGGGGATCTTGTGGAACTGCAGGAAAAAGGCCTGCATGACAACTAGGGACAAGGCGAACACGAAAACGGCATGGATAACGGCAAAGCCCCAACCGTCGTTAAGCCAGTGAAAGATCGCCCCAATCATTGCTAGCGGCAGCATGACCCGCATGACAGTCGCCTTGATAATCGCAGACCGATATACCGGCGCTGGTTCATCGGCAGTGAGTCGGAAAATCCAGTTAGCATCCAATTCCATGGGGATTTCCACGATTGCCCGTAGTCCAACCAAACAAAATATGAAGAGCAGATGCAATGGCGCAATCGTAAGAGCAAGCCACAATGTTCCGGATCCAAACGCATGGGCCTTGATAAACAGGAGCAAAGCCAATGCCGTCCCAACGGCCAGAAAACCTCCCATTCTGAGCCGATGCTGGGAGCTTCGTTTAAGGGTAATCTTAGTAAAATTATAAACCGCCTCCTCATGGGAATTACGCAAAAACATCCGCTTTAAAGCGTCCATAATTTTCCCTTCAGGCATGATCAATTCATTTTGTTCATTTTCGCGGCGGAAGTGGCGACAATAACCGATTAAAGCCATCCCGGTGTACATGAAAAGAAGCAGAAGCAAACACCCCGTACCAACCATGGTAAGGCGACAATAAAGCGGGTCGATCCTGCCGATGATCCATTCATAAATGCCCGTGAACCAAAGGGAAGGGAATGCGAAGATCCTGGCATCTGATTTCTTCAACCATCCGGGAAAATCTCGTAAGCTCCAGTCGATTCCTGAAAAGAGGATCAACGATGCGACGATCCACAGAAATTGGAGATACGCACCCGCTTTTTTGAACCAGGCACGGGGAAGCAGGACCATAAAGAATGATTGGATCAAAGCGCACAAGAAAAAAATAAATAGGCAGGCAGCCCATATCGAAATGAAGTGGGCCAAGAAATAGCGAGCGCTATATAGGATGCTGCCTTGCATATGGGTCAACATCCCAGCAAATATTATTCCCGAAAACAAGGCCACACCCAGACAATACAATCCGACAAACAGACCCATGGCTGCGATTTTAGCAAGGAGGATCCGCCCTATTGAAACTGGAAGATGGCCAAGGTTGTGAAAATCCCTCGGGTCCAGGAACAGATTGTCCCATTCCAAAATGGACAAGACGGCAAATACTAGCATGAAGATTGAAATGAAAAGAAATTTCTCTTCCCAGGTTGTGGGTGAATCCGGAGTCCAAAGATATTTTGGGAAAAGTTGCGAAAATGAGAACAAGGCTCCAGCCACAGAGAGAATCACGATTGCAATGATGGTCTTTTCTAATTGTTGTTCAGCAAAAGTGATGGAATCGTTTTGAAAAAATCGCATAAAGAAATGGCGGCAAAGTACGGAAAAAGTTCCGCGCGTTTTATCGTTTCGACGATGGGGAATCATGCTTTTCCACACACAACATCAGAGATCGCTCCAGCCACTCCCCGTGGGTCTTCTCGGATCACTAACTGCCGGAAAACCTCTTCTAAACTCGGGGCGGCCAATATCTGCCGAAGGTTGCTTACCGAATCATGGGCAACGATGGCCCCCTGATAGAGAATCAGTACGCGTGAGCATATCTTCTCTACTTCGTCCATACCGTGCGAACTGAAGAATATCAATTTCCCCCGCGCCGCCAATTCCCGTATTAAGTGGCGGAACACAATCACCATTGATGCGTCCAATCCTGAAAGGGGTTCGTCCAAGATTAGCAGTTCAGGATCATGGATCAGGGCGGCTATCAGTAGAACTTTCTGTTTCATGCCCTTGGAAAAGGAAGATATTGGATGATAGGCAAAATCATTTAAGTGGAGCAGCTCTAAAAGCGACCCGGCCTTTTTGCACAGTATGGATTCCGGGAGCCGCCGCAACCGGCCCACAAGTAGCAGGTATTCCCATGCACTCATATGGGAATATAGCTCAGCCTGTTCAGGCACATAACCCAATCGGTGCTGGAACCAGGGAAAATCGGCGCGTACGTCACGCCCACAATAACGAATCTCCCCACGACTTGCTGGCAATAATCCAGTCAATATTTTAACTGTGGTCGATTTTCCTGCACCGTTCGGTCCCAGATACCCAAGCACTTCTCCCGGCATGATTGTAAAATCAATATTCTTCACCGCAAGAAAATGGCCGTACTGCTTTCTCACTCCCTTCACATCCAGCATGTTTTACCTCTTATGGCCACAAACATTAATTGCAAACCATTTTATTCTCTTTGTTTTAGCAAGCATAATCAAATTATGAAAATATTTCACAATAATTGTTGATCCTTGATTATTTAAAGAAACCACTTTCTTTCATGGATAGATACAGGCTTCCTTATTTGAATTTATCCTATCCCTTCCATTTAACTCTACTATGTCCCAACTTTCAACATTTTCAGTACGGTGCGATATTTTAATAATGATTTTTCTAAAAATCTATTCAATGTAACATTGGTGTCAGGTCTTTCATTATTACTTTTTCCATTCTACTTATACCCCGGTGCAGTTCTTTGGATCGTTGAATTGGGCTTAATCGCGGCTGGCAACTCGCTCTACACTACACTAGCATTTCCGCCCGGGCGATTTCCAGTCATTTTGACACTACAAAATGTGTCACCAACCGGCATTTGTTGACAATTGTAGATATATATTATATATTATATATCGAGGTGCAAGATGCAGAAGAAGCTTCTTTTGTCCATTGATGAGCAGGTTTACTTGGGCCTGCTACGCGTTGTTGGCCGCGGCAAGATCAGCCGTTTCATAGAAGAGTTGGTAAGGCCCCTGGTGACCGGGGATCAGCTTGATCATGCTTATAAAACCATGGCGGCTGACCGCCGGCGGGAAAAAGAAGCCCTTGAATGGAGCAATGCCATGATCACAGATGTGAAGAATGAAACGCGGTGAAGTATGGTGGGTAAATCTTGATCCCTCGATCGGGACAGAGATCAAGAAAACCCGCCCTGGCGTCATCATCAGCAATGATTCCGCCAACAAGTTCCTGAACCGGGTGCAAATAATTCCCCTGACCAGCAATGTCGAAAATTGCTATCCCAGCGAAGCCATAATCAAGCTGAATGGGAAAGACAGCAAAGCCATGGCCGATCAAATCACGACAGCCGACAAGAAACGGTTGAAAGACAAAATAGGATCGATATCATCTACGGACATGATGGCAATCGAAAGAGCGGTTAAAATTCAACTGGGCTTGCCCTTGTAGAGGATCAAATGCCAGGTCAACGCATTGGTTATGTCAGGGTGAGCAGTTTCGATCAGAACCCCGAACGGCAACTGGAGAATATTTCGCTCAACAAGGTCTTTACCGACAAAGCCTCCGGCAAGGATACCAAGCGGCCCGAGCTCGAGGCGCTCCTTGCCTTCGCTCGTGAGGGAGATACTGTTGTTGTGCACAGCATGGACCGCCTGGCGCGAAATTTGG
>CAZTYA010000217.1:0-4247 GCA_964617255.1 uncultured Syntrophales bacterium | reverse complement strand
GCCGGCAGAATCATCAGCAGGACGGGCTCAAAACTCTGCCCCATCACCGGGTAGCCCAGCAGCTTCCCATCTCCGAGTATTTCACGAATCGCCGCCAGGGTACACAAGGCAACAGTGAAACCTGCTCCCATGCCTAATCCATCAATCATTGAACGGAAAACACCGTTTTTCCCTGCGAAGGCCTCCGCTCGCCCCAAAATAACACAGTTGACGACGATGAGTGGAACAAAAATTCCCAACGCCTTGTGTAAATCCGGTGCGTAGGCCGCCATAAACATCTCCGTAATGGAAACAAAAGTCGCAATCACGACAATGTAAATGGGAATCCGGATTTTTGGGGGAACGACGCCCTTGATCAGGGAAACGATCGTATTGGAACACAACAGGACGAAAGTAGCCGCCACTCCCATGCCAAGTCCGTTAAGCAACGAGGTCGTCACGGCCAGGGCGGGGCACAATCCTAAAACAAGACGGAAAATCGGGTTTTCCGGCCCTATGCCCTTGGTGAATTCCTGTACTATTGTTTTTTGCATATGACGCTCCGTTCTTTACTTCTGCACCGGGGCAAGAATGGCCTTGGCCTTCATCCAGGATACCGCCTCCTTAATGGACGAAGCAATCGCGCGGGAGGTAATGGTTGAACCCGTAATGCTCTGAATCTGACCACCGTCCTTGTCCACGGCAACCGAGTCCCCGGGTTTCCCCATAAACTGCCGCTGGAACCAGGGATCCTTTTCTCCGTACTTGATCTCCACGGATTTCGTCCCCAACCCAGGTGTTTCCTGCTGATACATGATATTCATGCCTTTGATCACACCATTCGGAGTGAGGCCGATCAGGGTTTGGATCGTACTTGAGTAACCCTTGCCGTTGGCGACGATCGCATAACCGATCGGTGCATCCTGCGTATTTTCGGTCTTGAAACCCCGGTAGTAGATTTTCCTGTCGGGTCCTTCGGTTTTAACGATGGCCTTCGCTTCCGGCAGAACACTTTTCAGCGCCTCCTGCATGACCTTTTCCTTCTCATAGGCGATCTTTCCCTTGGTACTCTCATAAACAGCGCCCAGGGCAAACGCCGCGGTCACACAAAAGACTCCCAAAATAAATCCCAGTTTGATGATATTAAACACGTCCTATGCTCCAAAAACCTTAGGTTTCGTATACCGGTCCAGAAGAGGCGTCACCAGATTCATCAGCAGAATCGAATAGGAAACCCCTTCGGGATAGCCGCCGACAAGACGGATCACAATGGTCAACAAACCGCAGCCAAAGCCGAATATCCACTGACCCAGCGGCGACGACGGGCAGGTGACCATATCCGTCGCCATAAAGAAGGCCCCAAGGATGAGCCCGCCGGCCAGGATATGAAACATAAAATCTCCTGTAAAGAGGCCCTCGCCGCCGAAGATCCAGCCCAGGATCGCCACCGTACCAATAAACGACAGGGGGATACGGTAATTGATATACTTTTTGTAAAAAAGGTAAGCCGCTCCCACCAGAAGCAGCAGAGCCGAGGTCTCACCGATACATCCGCCGACGCTGCCGACAAACAGGGAGAAATAGGCCTTGGCGGTGCCGGCTGACTCAACAATCGCCCGGGATTGTTCGACATTGACACCCAGGGCCAGGTCCCGCATCGCCGCCTTGACCGCCATGAGCGGCGTCGCACCCGTCACGGTCGCCACACCGGATGTGGTTCCTCCCGTGGGAGCACTCCACCCGGTTGTCATCAGCACCGGCCAGGACGCCATCAGAAACGCCCGGCCCAGAAGCGCCGGGTTCATTGGATTCAGGCCGAGACCGCCGAACACATGCTTGCCGATGGCAATGGCGAAAACCGTCCCCACAACGGGAATCCACCAGGGGACACTCGGCGGTACGTTAAAGGCCAAAAGTATGCCCGTAACAATGGCGCTTCCATCGAGAGCTGTAATCTGAACTTTACGACATTTCTGTATCGCCGCTTCCGTGGCCACGGCCGTTATAACGGCAATACCCGTAATCCAAAGTGCCTGTAACCCAAAATAATACACAGCGCCCGCCAGAGCCGGAAGCAACGCGACAACCACTGAGTACATGATTTTTTCTACGGAATCGGTTGTCCTCAAATGGGGGGAAGCACTGACGATGAGCTGCGGAGCCGTATCTGTGTTTGTGTCTGCCATCTTACTTCTTCTCCGCCTTTTCCATTTCCTGAACCATAAATTTGCCAAAGCGCATCAGATGCATCACATTTCGACCGGCGGCACAGACAAAGGCACATGACCCGCATTCCATGCAGTTCATGATACCCGCTTCTTTAGCCAGATCCCAGCGACCATTCTCCACGTAATTGACAATCAGCGTCGGCATGAGATTCATGGGACACACATCGACGCACCGGGCACAGCCGATACACTCCTGCGGTTTGTTCTCCGCAACTTCCTTGCGGCTCAAAACCACGATCCCGGACGAACCTTTAATGATCGGCACATCAAGGGTAAACTGGGCGATGCCCATCATCGGTCCACCCGAAATAACTTTACCCGGCTCTTCGGAAAATCCGCCGCAATATTCGATCAATTCACGAAACGAGGTGCCGATTCGTACGAGCAGATTCTTCGGATTCCGGACCGCCCCTGTGACCGTTACGACCCGTTCGATCAAGGGTTTTTGACAGGCAACGGCATCGTAAATCGCCTTGGCGGTACCCACATTCTGAACCACGCAGCCCACTTCCATGGGAAGTTTACCCGCCGGTACACTGCGCTGTGTTGCGGCATAGATGAGCTGTTTTTCCGCCCCCTGGGGATACTTGACTTTCAAAGCCAGCAGGGTGATGTCAGGATCGTTTTTCAGGAGTTCCGACATTTTGGCGATGGCATCGGGCTTGTTGTTTTCTATGGCCACGAAACCCTTCTGCACACCCAGAACCTTCATGATGATCCGGAGCCCCTTGATGATGTCTTCCGGATATTCCAGCATCAGACGGTGATCCGACGTCAGGTAAGGTTCGCATTCGGCGCCGTTCAAGATGACCGTATCAATCGGTTTGTCCGCCGGCGGCATGAGCTTGACATGGGTTGGGAAAGTGGCGCCGCCCATACCGGTAATTCCGGCGTCGGCGATACGGTTCTTCATCTCTTCGGCAGAGAGGGTGAGATATTTCGGATCGTAATCGAAAGAAACATAAGCCTCATCAAGGCCATCCGACTCGATCACCACGGCAGGGACCACCTGTCCCAGGGGATGGGGATGCGATTCAATGGCTTTTACCTCACCCGAAAGGGAGGCATGAGAGGAGACCGAAACGGGCCCCGCCGGCTTGCTGATGGGTTGACCCCGGAGCACCCGGTCACCGACCTGGACAATTGCTTCGGACATCCGGCCAATGTGCTGTTGCAGAGGAATCACTGCGCGGGTGGGTGGAGGCAGGACCTCGATCGCCTTTGCGGCGGTCAAGGACTTATGGTCGGGTGGATGTATCCCGCCCTTGAACGTTTTTGCAATTGCACTGATCATGCGGTTAAGCCTTCCAATTTCAAGATCATTTCGACCAACGGATCGCCCTTATAGCGCCAATCGTTTTGAATGGGAACAAAAAAATACTATATGCTGAATACAAGCATGGACCATGCATAGCAGCTCCTGCGCCTCACCATAAAAAGCAAAATCAAAATTCCGCCCGCAAATACGGCAGGAACCTTTCCCTTGCCTAATCGAGGCAACATCGCTATGCGCGTGCGCCGGCTCATATTACCCGAATGAGAAGAAGTAGATATTGTGGCGCTGCATATACTTGAAAATGCAGCTTGTCAAGAAAAATCATAGGCATGTCAGAAGCATTTATATTGTCCGGTATTGCAGCACACAATTGCGGAACCGGATCGAATCCCAGGAAGCGCATTCTCCCTCCGCGGATGGAATATCTGCGGCGACGTCTTTCCAAGCCTCAATGGGATTAATTACCTTTTTTAATATTGACTTTCCCCAACAAACCGCTATCTTATGGCCATCATGATGAGGAGGAATTATGCTAAAACCCAAAAGAATACTGGTGCCGACGGATTTTTCGGAACATTCGGACGCGTCGTTAATGGAGGCTTTCGACATTGCAGCGGCATGCAAATCCACCGTTTATGTTCTGCATGTCTTGAGGGACAAGGTACACTATACCTTTTCCGACGATTTTGACGCGATGCAGGTAACCGACAAGGGACTCCAAGCGCTGGATAATAATATCATCAAGTCCATTCATGAAAAACTTG
>CAZTYA010000216.1:0-4272 GCA_964617255.1 uncultured Syntrophales bacterium | reverse complement strand
TATGCCCGATACGGGTAAGAGCCTGCGGGTGGCCATCCTGATTGATGATATCGGTCAGGACATGAATGCCCTGCATGAACTGCTGGAGATCAACGCCCCTTTGAGTTTTGCCGTTTTGCCTCGCCAGCCCCATTCTGCGGAAGCAGCAAAAAGGATTCACCTGAAAAACCGGGATATTCTGCTCCATCTGCCCATGGAACCAAAGTCTTACCCGGAAGACCGGCCCGGAAACGGCGCGCTTTTTCTCAGTATGACGGATAAAGAGATCAGGACACAATTTCAGAGGAACCTGGAAACCGTCCCGCATGCGAAGGGCGTCAACAACCACATGGGCTCCCGCTTCACGGAAGACACGGAGAAGATGCTCGTCGTCATGACCACGCTGAAAGAAAAGGGGCTGTTCTTCGTGGACAGCCGGACAACCAAGGATTCAAAAGCCAGGGAAGCGGCAAATAAAATCGGTGTACCATTTCTGGCGAGGAAAATATTTATCGATAATGACCAGAATTACCAGGCTTCGCTGGAAAATCTGACGCGTTGGCTTGAAGATCCGGGCATGCAGGGGAACGGTGCGGTCCTGTTTATCGGTCACCCTTATCCGAGCACCATTTTAGCCATCCGCGATGCGGTATCTTCCATGCGAGCCAAAGGAATCGAAATTGTACCGGTATCAAAAATCGTTCCCCAATGAGAGGTCATTCCCTCGATTTTTTTAGGCTGAGACGAACCCTCCACCGGGTTCAAAATACAGTTTCAGAGCAGAATACAGGATATTGAAAGAAACCATGCGAAACCATTATCGAAACACAGCCGTCCTCCTGATTTCGCTGATCATTATCGGATGCGCCACCATGCACGCGCAGCAGCCGTCCCCGCCATCGGGAACGCAATCTTCTTTTGAATCGCTGTATCACTATTCGCTGGGTGTCCTGTTCAGCCTGAACGACGAGCCTGATGCGGCTATCGCCGAATATGAAGCGGCGCTTCAGTTGGACCCTTACTCCGAAATCCTGACCAAGGAATTGGCGGAACTTTATTTTGAAAAAGGGGATTTTCAGAAGGCGATTAAGCTCTGCGAAACCTTTCTCGATAAAAATCCCAGGAATATCGATGTTCTCCTTCTAGTCGGCGAACTCTACCTGGAAATCAAGGACTATAAAAAAGCCGTCAATGCCTACAAATCCGTCCTGGAAGTGGATCCCAAGAATATTCCGGCCTATTTTTATCTTGGATCGACTTACGCGGAAGTCAAGAAATACGATCGCGCCATTTCCCTTTTTAAAAAGCTGCTGAGCATTGACCCCGCAAATCTTATGGGGAACTATTACCTCGCGCGTATCTACAAAATCCAGAAAAAATATGATGAGGCGGAAACGCTTTTCAAGAAAATCATCCGTTACAATCCGGAGTTCGAAGCGGTGTGGATCGACCTGAGCAATCTCTATGAAATCCAGAACAAGACCGATCAGGCCATTAACAACTACCGCGAGTTCATTAAAAACTTTCCCGCCAAGGTCGGCATCCGGGTCCGGCTGGGGGAGCTTCTCCTCCGGGCAAAGCGCATCAATGAGGCAGAAAAAGAATATCAAACCATTCTCGAAATGGACCCAAAAAATCGGGATACCCGCCAGACCCTGGGGATTTTATATCTCGAACAGGGGAAAACCGATCTGGCTATCGAACAATTCCTGCGGCTGCTCCAGGATTTTCCGGCGGACGCCAAAACGGGATTTCTCCTTGCCACCGCCTACGAAGAGCAGAAGTCCTACGACGACGCCCTGAAGGAATACCGGCGCATACCCGTCGTCTCTTCCCTTTACAATCAATCTCAGATTCGCATTGCCACCATCCTGGATCAGCAGGGCAAAAAAGAGGAGGCAAAAAAGACCATTAGGGACGCGCTTGTCAATAATCGTGATTTTACACCGTTTTATTCCGTTCTTTCCGTTCTCTACGAGGAAGAAAAAGATTACAAGGCCGCCGAGGCCGTTTTAAGGGAGGGCTTGGTCGCCGCCAAAGACAAGATTGAAATACGTTACCAGTTGGGCAGCCTCTTCAGTAAAATGAACCGCAATGAAGAGGGCATCCGGGAAATGGAAACGATTCTGAAGGAGAATCCCGATCATGCCGATGCCCTGAATTTTATCGGCTACACCTATGCGGAAATGGGGATCAAACTCGGCGAAGCGGAGAAGATGATTCTGAAGGCGCTGCAATTGAAACCCGGCAACGGCTATATGCTCGACAGTCTCGGCTGGGTCTACTACAAGCAGAAACGCTACAACGAAGCGCTGAAATACCTCAAAGAGGCTGCAGCCGCTCTGCCGGAAGACAGCGCCATCACAGAACACCTGGGCGATGTTTACCTGGCGTTGAATTTGCGCCAGGAAGCGCTGAATGCATATCGAAAAGCCCAAAAGCAAAACACCACCGGTCCAAGCCCGGCTCTGCAGGGGAAAATTGACGAACTGGTGAAACAGGGGCTTCAATGAGATCATTCTTCGCGGCGGGACTGTTTCTGCTTCTCCTGCTCGCGGGATGCACCATCGGAAAAACCGTCGCACCCGTGGAAATCAGGGGTTTCCCCTCCCCCCAGGCGGCACTGGAAGCGATCAAGCCGATTGAGGACACCGACACCCTTTACCAGATAACGGCGAAGGTTTCCGCCTCCTCACCCCAGGGAAAATTAAATTTCCGGCTGGCGGTGATCATGCAATCCCCGGATAAACTCCGGATTGAATCGATCCCCATTCTCGGGCCGCCCGATTTCATGCTTGCCATGCAAGGGGAGCGTTTCCAGGTTTACCTGCCCGGCAACCAGGAGTGGATCACGGGAAACGCCACGCCGGCAAACCTGGCCAGATTCCTGCCCCTGTCGTGGTCCGTGGAAAGATGGATGGCCATGCTCCGGGGATACGGTCCGGCCGTTTTTGCAGGCCCGGCAAGTGTTCAGGGAAAGATGGAAGGTCTGTTCTATCGCGTCGATGCGTTATCCGAAGGTGCCGTCGTAGAAAGTCTCTGGATCAATCCGGTGGGCAAACGTCTGGAGAAAACGGAACGGCTCGTATCCGGAAGGTTGAAGGAAACGGTTCTTTTTACCGCATTCCGTGAAATCAACGGCCGGGATTTTCCGGGGGATATCCGGATTGAAACCGGGGAAGGAAAAACGATCGGGATTTTTTATCAAACCATCGAGACCGCAAAAGAAATCCCGGATGACCTGTTCTCGCTTTTGCCGCCGCCTGATGCCGTCATAACGAACCTGCCGGAATGACGACCCTTTCAGATAAGCAAAAAAATCTTTGCTGAATTTCACCCTAAACTCTGCTATTTTAACGCAAAATATTGAAAACAACGCTTTCGATGACTTTTTATACTGACTTTGGTGAAGATTAATACGGAGCACTCATGAAACTCGGATACAGAATATGGATTGAAACGGACGACAAGGCATTCGGGGTCGGCACATACGAACTTCTCAAATTTATTGAGAAAACCGGATCGCTTTGCCAGGGCGCCGCCGATATGAAGGTCTCCTATCGCAAGGCCTGGAACATCATTCATAAAGCGGAGCAAAAATTGGGCATCGTTTTGTTGGAAAGAACGGTGGGCGGTGTTGCCGGCGGCGGCTCAAAGCTGACCCCCGAGGCGAAAGACTTTATGACGCGTTACGAAATGTTCCATGCCGAGGCGAAGCAGTCCCTGAAGTCTCTCTTTGCCAAGTACTTTGAATCGAACAATTTCGAACAATACTGATTACGATTCTGATCTGTTCCGACTTACTTGACATAACTCACAGATAAAAAATTCTCGCTGCCTTCACCGGCCCGACGAAGCTGCATCATATTGGTAATATGCCGTCAAGGTCATCCCGAGTCCTTTGCTCCGCTCAAGGATAAACGCGGCGAAGAATTTCATAATCACGGTATGTTGAGAAGAAGAGATCCTTCGGCTGACGCTTCAGAATGACATTACAAGACAGCCTAGAAAGCCGGAATCCAGTAACCCCGCAGCGTAACTCAGCCCGGCCTTAACCGGTAAGTAATCGGAATGATGATCTTTGCCGTGATGGGCGGTTTGGGAAAGGGAGAAACCTCCTGGATGGTCGAAACGGCATTTTGATCCAGCACCTTGAATCCGGAACTGCTCACAATCCTGATATCGCTGACCGTTCCATCCACATGGATAATAAACGAGGTCAAAACCCTGCCATACCATCCCATCCTGCGGGCAAGATTGGGATAGACGATACGGGCGAGAATTCGATCCTTA
>CAZTYA010000215.1:0-4279 GCA_964617255.1 uncultured Syntrophales bacterium | reverse complement strand
TTAAAGGGGCTGTATTATGCGTTTTCTGGTGATAGATGATTCTCCGACCATGAGGAAAATTTTAATTGCCGCGCTTCGGACAGTGGGATTTACCGATGTTGTCGAAGCCGGAGACGGTGAAGAGGCCTTGACCAAGATTCATACCGAAAACATCGATTTCGTCATTACGGATTGGAATATGCCCAAGATGACTGGTCTCGAGCTGGCAAAAGCTGTGCGAAGCGATGATCGGATTAAGCACCTTCCAATTATTATGGTTACGACTCGTGATCAAAAGCACGACATCATGCAGGCATTCGAAGCACAGATCAATAACTACATAATCAAACCCTTTACCCCTGAGATCTTAAAAGATAAAATCGACACGGTTCTGATGGTCGCAAAGGAACTGGCATCAGATGTCAAAATGAGCGAGGAAACCTAAATGAAAGAAATTAACTTTGAGCTGATGTCACAGAAAGCCGAAGAGTTGGGCGCGATCTTTGTGCTCGGGCAAAGACTCGTCCCTTTCCTGGAAGATATTTTCAGTTTCGTTAAGGAAGTCAAACCGCTGCTGGACGACATCAATTTGTCGATGGAAGAAAATATGAACAAAACGCAGATTGCCGCCAAAAAGCTCTCAAAAGTGACGGAAGCGACTGAGATGGCGACAACAGAAATAATAGATATCATAAATGAATTGGTCAATAAGTCATCAGGTATTTCGACCAATTTGGATCGCTTGAACGAGCTCGACTCGATGAAGTTCGATACGGCGCTTAACATCCTGGAAAAAGTTCACGAGGCCATTGCCGAAAAACAGGATGTAAGCAGCTACGAAGTGCCCTTGTCCGACGCCATTGGCAAATTGAAGATGATAAAGCGTGATACCCGCAAGAAACTGTTCGATTCGACGCGTGAGTTGTTGGACGGCATCAATGCGGACGCAAACTCAATCATCATGTCGCTTCAAGTCCAGGATATTACTTCGCAGCAGATTGCGGCCGTCAATCACCTGCTTGATACCATTCATGAACGGCTGGCTCACATCCTTATGAAATTTCTATCTGCCGAAGCCCGTCCCTCGGTCCAGAAAGACGAGATCAGTGACAATACGACGATCTCCAAGCTGCATCGTCCCATTGCTTTCAACAGTGAAGAGGAGGGTTCTGCATACTTTTCTCGGGAAGAGATCGATGCGCTGTTTTTTTAAAATATCAAAGCATGTTTGAATCGCGTTTCAGAGTGGAAATCGGGATATGCGGAAATTGACTTTAGGGGAAGGGCAGGGTGGTTTTCCTTTTAAACGACTTGGTTTTTACAAAGGGCGATTTTTTTCTGCTTTCCGCGACTGTTGACGATGGTGAAATACCGATAAGACGGAGACGTTCAAAAAAATAAATCCCCGGCAAACACCCATTCCGCATCGGCGTCCAAAGATATACGTTCGATCATAGCCTCAAAACCGGCCCACATGGTTTCATCTTTCATATCATAACTGTGCCCCCAGAAAAAGAACAGACCGTTTCTGCTCTTATAACGTTCGTATTTTCCCCAGAAATCATCGTCCAGGACATGGCAGCAGGGGTGTACTTCAAGCGGGTCAGCGTAAGGACAGAGGCCATCCGGCTGCTCCCGGCCTCTCGCCCACCGGTAGCCAGCCCGATGGACGGCTTCCTTGACGAAATCATTGCAGGCGTGGAACGGGTAACAGAATCCCCGGACCGGCCTCTGAAATATCTCCTCCAGAATATGCCTGCTCGTTTGCAATTCCCAGTCCAGCCGGTCGGTGGGCAGATCGGTCAGATACGGATGAGTCATGGAATGACTGGAGATTTCAAAGCCCTGATAGACGTCGATCAGTTCATGCAGACCCAATCTCCATACTTCCCGGTCATCGTGCATCCAGCCCCATGAGCGGCTTTCTTGATACAGGCCAGGGGTAAGACAAAAACTTGCTTTGGCCTGATACCTCCGCAGGATTTCAGTCAGCCGGATGTCCGAAACAATGCCGTCATCCCAGGATTGCATGATTTTCATGCAGAAAACCTCATATATGAGGAAATCTGAAAAAACATTTCGATTTTGGTATCTGTGTACAGCTTGATGTGATGATCATTCATTCCTGTCTGGTCTGATTTAGACAGAAGAGCCTCTGTTATATAGACCGGAAAAAGAGTCTGCAGCGGCACCGGACATTTACAGAGAGGGTTGCTGGCTCAGTTTGACCCTTCAACTGACGGGGCCATGAGGGTCCGCAAAATGTCTTCCTTGCCGATAATGCCGACCAGTTTGTCATGATCCATGACAATCAGGGTGTGGATGTTGTGTCTCACCATCAGGGTCGCGAGTTCTTCCAGGGATGTTTCCGGTGTGACGGTGATGGGGTGCGGTGTCATGGCGTCGCTCACCCGGGTGGCGGTGATCTTGTGGATTTCTTTCTCAATCGTTCTGGGCAGATGCAGGGGAATCGGTGTATCCAGAAGTACAAAAAACGAGGGCAGAGGAAGCTTTTCCTGCTGCGTGATCAGGTCGGCCTGACAGATGATGCCGTGCAGCCGCCCCTCGTCGTCAACGACGGGAAGACCGTTAATGTGATTATCCAGGAGCAGTTTTGCAGCCTGCAGGATATCTGTGTCGGGTTTGACTGTAATCACTTTGGTTGTCATGATATCTTTGGCTGTCGGCATGTCCATTCCCTCCTTTTTGATTTTATATTAGCCATTATTTTCCGCGAAATCCATCCCTCTTTTTCATGCAGATCGGTCCTTTGAGCCCCCAAAGGCATTTTTCTGGATATTTGATGCATTTTGCTTTAGAAATGCTCCATGGAGTTCAAATTTATCTGGGATACGACGACAGCGGTGGTGACCGTCCTGATGACCCTGTTCGGTATTGTTACCGCCGGCCACGCCCTGATTACAAAACGTGACCCCAAGGGGGCCTTCGGCTGGATTACCGTTTGCATCGTTTTCCCCTTTATCGGCCCCTTCATTTATTATATTTTCGGAATCAACCGGGTCCAGCGACGCGCGAAGAAACTTCACTACAGCCTCCCCTTTTCGGTTTACAAGGAGCACCTGAATGGAACGGGAAAAGATACCGGCCCGGATTCATTTCCCGACCTGCCGGCCGAGTATTTGCCCCAGGCACGGATTTCCAATCGTGTCAGCCGGTATCCGATTTGTCCGGGAAATCATGTCACCCTGCTCCACAACGGAGAAGAAGCCTATCCGGCCATGCTGAAGGCAATTGATCAGGCCACGTTTTCCGTATTTCTGACCACCTATATCTTCGATGTTGATCAAACGGGCGGCCGTTTTATTGAGGCCCTGGAGCGGGCGTACCGTCGCGGTGTCCTGGTACGGATTCTCATTGACGGCGTCGGAGAAATCAGCTGGGGCGCCCTTGCGAGTAAGCGCATCCGGCAGCGGGGCCTGCCTGTCGCCCGGTTCATTCCTCCAACTCTGATTCCGCCGACTCTTTATATCAATCTGCGCAATCACCGAAAAATCCTCGTGGTGGACGGCGAAACGGCCTTTACGGGGGGCATGAACATTGGGGACCGCCACCTGGTGGCAGATGATGCACCGTCGGGCCGACAGACGACGGATATACATTTCATGATTCGGGGCCGGGTGGCCCGCCAGATTGAACAGGTTTTTATGGAGGACTGGCTCTTTACAACCGGAGAAACCCTTCCCGTTCTCCCCGATTTTCCGGAAGACGCCGGACTCAGCTTCTGCAGGGTCATCTCCGACGGCCCCGACGAGCAAATGGGAAAACTCTATATGATTTTGTCGGGACTGATTGCCTCGGCTCAGCAAAGCATCCGGATAACAACGCCCTACTTTCTGCCGCCCCGGGGGATTCTGACGGCCCTGCAGACCGCCATTATCCGGGGCGTACATGTGGAAATCATTCTTCCGGAAAAAAACGATGTCCGATTTGTCCACTGGGCGACGCGGAACATGCTGTGGGAACTTTTGGCGTATGATGCGGACATTTACTATCAGCCGGCGCCGTTTGCCCATACCAAACTGATTCTGGTAGATGATCACTACGTGCAGGTGGGTTCTGCCAATATCGATTCCCGGAGTCTCCGGCTGAATTTCGAACTGAATGTTGAAATATTTGATCAGCAATTGGCGTCCGCGTTGAAAACCTATTTTGAATACCTGAGGGATCGATGCAGGAAAATCAGTCTGGAGGAACTGGATGGACGCCCCATTGCGCAGCGGCTGCGAGATTCCTTTGCCTGGCTGTTTTCGTCATACCTGTAGTCTGCCGAAAAACCTTT
>CAZTYA010000214.1:0-4294 GCA_964617255.1 uncultured Syntrophales bacterium | reverse complement strand
TTCCGTGATTTCAAAGGTAAATTTGGTACATATACCGCCTTCAAAACGCTGCAGATTTTTCTGGCCGCGGGGAAAAAAATAACCCGGATACTGGTGGGACACAAAAAACGACTCCCGTCCGGCGATTTCTAAGGAATCCTCCACTTTGGAAACAAGGATATGGCGGCCGGACGGTTTGGTCAGATTTGCGACAAGCAAGCCATGGTACTTTCGCGTATGACACTGGAGAATCGAACTGGAGGCATACCCGCCTGTACCGTTTGTTTCCAGCCATTCATAGTTCAGCGCTTCCTGAGACCGGATACTGTCACGGTTGTCGATCGTAATCGTTGACATGGATACCCTCCTTAAAAGGGATGTCCTGGTTTAAGGTAAAGAAAAGATTTCGACGCCCGCCGGTGGTGTGAAAAGGAATTTTTCGTCCTTCAGTTGCTGATTCAGTTTAATGTTGGATAACGTGACACGGGTCACATTGCCGTATGGATCTTCAAACCAGACCCGATTAATGTTGTACGTCGCTGCACTGATCTCGATATGGGCTTTCGAAAAACCGGCGCCACGTTCCCGGGGAATCAACCTGAGGAGGTAATTCCCTTTACGGTCAACCTGATCGGTTGCGGCAAACTGCACATGAAAATCGTCCTTAATCCCGATGAAACCGGACAAAAGACGAACGGCTACGGTCGACTGCAGCAGGCGATCCGTTTGCTGAACATAGGCAACCTGATCTTCGGGAATAAATAACCAGGATTTCTCGGTGTTGACCACGAGGGTTTTCTTTCTGGGCTTTTCATAGCGCCAGAGCATCTTCCTCGGCTTCTTGAAATAGAGACGCCCCTGTTCCCGTTCCGTCTTGCCCATGCTTTTGAGCGTCGTTTCCTGGATAAAATCCGCCTGAAAATCCGTGGTCCGGTTGTACTGCTTCTCGATTCGTGCCAGCAGATCGTCCAGCGACACAGCCCACAGGCACGGTGCGTCCAGAAGAAGAAGCAAACCGACCAGCACAAAAACAATCACTGCCAAGCCGGATATCCTCGATTGATCTCTTTGCATTTCCTACCCTTTACCGAAAAACACCACAGACCGTCTTAAAACAGCCAGCCGTGTCAAGTTTTCTGACAAGATCGAATAAACATCAGATATTGCGTAATATATTATAATTAGTTGTATTTATTATGTATTTTACTTGCCCATAATCTATGCAATAAGGTAGAAAATCGAAGCGGATATAGACTTAGAGACTTTATCCACAGCCTTGTCCACAGGCTTCTCCACATCTCTGTGGATTGCATGACCAAGTGTCCGTTTCGATGCAGAAATCAACATGCCGGTCCTTCTCTCAAGCAATTTTTATCCGCCAGCCGAAGGGATCGGTCGCCTGGCCGTATTGAATACTCAGGATCTCGTTATAGAGTTTCTCGGCCAGCGGCCCCGTCTTGCCGCCGTTGATGGCATACTCCGTTCCTTTATAATAGATATGTCCCACCGGTGACACAACGGCCGCGGTTCCCGAGGCGAATACCTCTTTCAGTGTGCCGTCCTGGATCGCCTGGGTCACTTCATTGATGTCGATACGCCGTTCCACGACCTTCATGTTCCAGGAAGCGGCCAGCTTCAAAATCGAATTCCGCATGACCCCCGGTAGGATGGTACCGGCCAAGGGAGGCGTCACCAATTCGTCACCGATTAAAAAGAAGATGTTGCTTGTTCCCACCTCTTCGACAAATCGGCGTTCCACCGCATCTAGCCACAGCACCTGGGTGTAGCCCATCTCGTTGGCCAGACGCATGGCATAAAGACTGGCGGCGTAATTACCGCCGGCCTTGCAGGCGCCGGTACCTCCGGGCGCAGAGCGCACATATTCCTCACTGACGTAGATTTTGGTCGGATTGAAGCCCTCGGGGTAGTATGCGCCGACCGGTCCCACAATGATAAAAAACAGAAATTCCGCGGATGGATGGACGCCAAGCGCGGCTTCCGTGGCTATCATGGCCGGCCGGATGTACATGGACGCCCCTTTGGTCTTGGGAATCCAGTCCCGGTCGATTAAAACCAGCTTTTTGACCGCCTCGACAAAAAAAGACTCGTCGATTTCGGCCATGCACATGCGACGCGCTGATACATTCATCCGCTTTGCATTCTCATAGGGGCGAAAAAGATAAATCGATCCGTCATCACCACGGTAGGCCTTCATGCCTTCGAAAATCTCCTGACCGTAATGGAGACACTGGGCTGTCGGCTCCAGCGGCAGGGGGCCAAAGGGGCCCAGGATCGGATCATACCATCCCTTTCCCTGATGATAACGCATCGTAAACATATGATCTGAAAAGATTTTACCGAAACCGAGTGCCGTTTCGTCGGCCGGTTTGGCTTTTCTTTTTTCTTCGGGAACCGGATTAACCATGATTTCCATAACATCTCACCCTTTCGCGTATTAGTATTATATCTCCCCGGTAACCCCGTTTTATTAGCACTAAATCAGCCTGCGATCAAGGTTTCTGTACTGAATGGCCTCGGCGACGTGATGTGAACAGATCCCTTCATCGCCATCCAGATCCGCGATCGTCCGGGCCACTTTGAGAATCCGGGTAAAGGTGCGGGCGCTCATACCGAGGCGGTCCATCGCCATCTCTAGAAGTCCCTGAGATGCCTCATCGATTTGACAAAACACTTTAACCTGACGCTCCGTCATCCGTGCATTTACCAGAATATTCGATCCGTCAAACCGCTGACGCTGCAGGCTCCTCGCCTGCGTAACCCGCCGCCGAATCTCCCCGGACGATTCCGCTACGCGTTGGATGGTAAGATCGCGGTAGCGCAAGGCCGGCACTTCAATGTGGATATCGATTCTGTCCAAAAGCGGTCCGGATATCTTTGCCTGGTAATGCCGGATCTGAGTCATGGAACAGCGGCAGGCTTTCAGTTTATCGCCATAGTAACCGCAGGGACAGGGATTCATCGCCGCCAGGAGCATGAAGCGCGCGGGATAAGTGGCGCTCGCCGATGAGCGTGTAATCGTGACCATTCCATCTTCCAAGGGCTGACGCAGAGCTTCCAGGGCGTTTTTTCGGAATTCCGGAAATTCATCAAGAAATAACACACCGTGATGGGCCAGACTGATTTCGCCGGGTTTCGGCATATGGCCGCCGCCGACCAGGCCGGCATCGGAAATGGTATGATGTGGCGCCCGGAAGGGCCGGGTTCGCACGATCATCTGTTCCCGGTTGAGCAGACCGGCCACAGAAAAGATCTTCGTCGTTTCAATCGCTTCCGGAAAAGACCACTCCGGGAGAATCGTCGGCATACGCTGAGCCAGCATGGTCTTTCCCGAACCGGGCGGTCCGATCATCAGCACATTATGGGCGCCTGCGGCGGCAATTTCGAGGGCCCGCTTGGCCTGTTCCTGACCTTTGATTTCACTAAAATCGGCCAGACCGGACAGGCTGTTGAAAAAAAGTTCTTCTGCATTGACCCGGGGGGCGGCAAACGCTTTCTCACCCCGGAAGAACGCGACCACATCGGACAGATTACCGACCGCGATGACCTCAATCCCCTCCACCATCGCGGCTTCCAGGGCATTTTCCTCCGGCACGATGACCCCTTTTTTGCCCGTTTCCCGCGCCAGAAAAGCGGTGGGTAAAACGCCTTGTACCCCTTTCACCCGGCCATCCAGGGACAACTCTCCCACAATCAGATAATCCCCAAGGGCCTCCGGTTGAATCAGCCCCTCGATGGCCGTCAGACCAACGGCTATGGGCAGATCGAAGGCCGTACCCTCCTTCTTCACATCGGCGGGAGCCAGATTGACGGTGATGTGGTGTCGGGAATAACTGTAACCGGAATTTTTCAGTGCCGCCCGGATACGGTCCTTGCTCTCCTTGACCGCGACGTCGGGAAGCCCGACTGTATAAAACTGAGGCAAGCCGGGAGAAACATCGACTTCCACTTCGACGGCACAGGATTCAACCCCGATGGTGGTGCTGCTGAAAAGTTTGACAATCATCCTCGCCCCCCCGGAAGGCATGCGTCACACGCATTCAGAAAGAAAGCCCGCAAGCATAGATGATCGATCCGACGACGGGCTTTCAATTAATCGCCGCCTCAGTATCTATAATAATCTTCAATATCCGGCAAGATTTTTCTCCTTTGGGAATGCGGCAGCGGGCTTCTGCCCTTACCCGACCGAAACGGTCATTTTTTTGTCAACACCATCAGGAGAAATCCTTGGCATATGGTTAATTTATTAATATGAATAGGTTACAAATATATGAAATAAATTTTATTTTTTACAACC
>CAZTYA010000213.1:0-4302 GCA_964617255.1 uncultured Syntrophales bacterium | reverse complement strand
ATCGAGATTGACGGCAAAAAGCATTCGTTATTCGAACTGATCTACCTTGACCGTGACCTTGTGGGCTGGAATATGGATCTTGATCTTGAATTGTCAGAAGAAAACATCCACATCCTTGACGAAGCAGACGAGCAATCTTTATTCATGGCACTCAGTAGGCCTGGGATCACGCAGGAGGAGGCCATCGGAATACTGGACGATATGTATATGGATTTTCTACAGCGTCAAGGAGAACCGCTTAAATGGATCCAAAGGACATATTCTTTTTTTGAGCAGTGGGAAAGGTCATTCCCTGGTCAGATAAGAAATCCAGTAAGATCTTACCTTAAGCAATTAATGGAGGAGGTCAGCCGGATCCAACATCCGAGGCAGGAGAAGCGATTGCCAAGCCTGGATGAAATGATCGACAAAAAAGACCTTGCCAGACTTGTTGACATACTGTTAAGAGAGGATGCTGCACACGAAACCGAAAGCGGTTACCAGTGGACTGGGATCAAAACGAAACGAATGCCTGGAGAGAAGCTTCAGCTTGTTGCATTGTCCTATGCTGCCTGCGTTCTTTGCAAGAAACATCAATACGAGCAGCAGGAACTTCATCACGCATGGACAAGGTATTTCAATGTAGACATATCCGTCAATATGTGGTCAGACACCAAAAGACCAGCAGAGGACAGTGAATATTCAAAATATTTCAATAAATTAATCTATTCAATATCAAGATAATAAAAGAATCCTTTCAGTTACTTAGTTACTCAAGTAACTTGCGTAACTAATTATGTATCATTGTGTTGTGTGTTGTCCGTATTTTTGTAGGAACAAATTCGGAACACAATGCAGCAATTCACATTCATTACTAAAGAAGACGTAAAAGCGGCCGTCCTGGAAGCATTATCAGAGACACAACCGCAAACCGTCACACCGGCAAATGACTTGATCATTCGCGGCCTGGGAGGCCTGGCCAGTTACCTGGGAGTAGGTATAACAACAGCATGGAAGATCAAGAATTCCGGCACCATACCTTATTATCAGTCTGGCAAGAAGATCTTCTTCAAAGAATCAGAGGTATTGCGCGCAACCGCCAAAAATCCGCGGAAATGAGGATCGATATCGCCAGCGATATAGACCTCAATGACCTTGCGGTTGCGGAGGTGTCCGGCAATGGGGAACAGATTACGGTGCAAGATCCAGACAAGGTGAACGACATACCCCGCAAAATCAGTGCGCGAAAGTACACTATCTGGATATGGCATTTTGTCACGAAAGGGGACACCGGGATCGCATCAATTGACGGCATCAACCGTGATGCTTTGCTGAAACTTATCCAAGAAATGGGATATTTCAAGAGATACAAGAATGACAACACATGGCAATACATCCATGAGAAGGATAATATCATCAGTGCCGTCGAGTTAGCTCAGATCCGGGACGCGGTCACCAGGAAGGTATCAAAGCGCGAGGACATTCGAATTGAAGACAAGGGGATCATATTTGAAGCATCAGCGGAATTGCAGCGAGACACGTTCTTCAGAAATAGTCCTTCTCTTTTCTGTGATGCAATCCTGGGACATCTGCCAAATCACGAAAAACCACTTTTACATGATACGGATACGACAATGTATTTTCCATTCAAAAACTGCATTGCAACGGTCACCAGGGAGGCAATAGAAACAAATTCATATAGCACCCTAAATGACACCTGTATATGGGAGGATCATATCATCAAGGAATCCTTTGAGAAGGATCATACCCAAAGCCAGTATTATGACTTCATTATGAACGTTTGCAATGAAGAACTTGATCGGTATAATGCATTCATGTCAGCAATCGGATACCTCCTCCACAATTACAGTCACCCTACAAAGGCAAGAGCGGTTGTCGCGTATGATCAACAACTGGCTGGCCGCAATGAGCCAGCAGGAGGCACCGGGAAGGGAGTCTTCATTCAAGCAATCCGAAATCTGCGCACAGTGGCGACAATAGACGGGAAAAAACTATTCGACAACAACCGCTTTTCTTATCAATCCGTAAATCAACGCACGCAGGTCATATTTTTTGATGATGTGAAGCCAGATTTTGACTTTTTTACATTGAATTCAACACTTACAGAAGGCTGGACGATTGAACTCAAGAACAAGCAACCGTTCACATTTGACCCATTCAACAACCCCAAAGCTTATATCACATCCAATACAATCCTGAAGGCAGAAGGCACCACTGCAGAGCGGAGGCAGTTTGTTGTGGAATTCTCAGATTACTATTCCAGTTTGTTGCGGCAAGGGATCCAAGAGCCAATCATCCACATTCATGGGGCTACATTTTTTTCAATGGATTGGGATGTGCACGAATGGAACCGCTTCTTTTCATTCATGCTATCAGCGGCACAATATTACCTGCAGGAAGGACTTCAATTTTATGACCTGAAAGCGGTTCATGCGAATCGATTGCTTCAAAACACATCGGATGATTTTGCTAATTGGTGCAGGGACAATCCTATTCCTGAAGGAAAAGACTTCAATATTACTGATCTGTATATGGAATTCAAATCACTTTACCACGGGGAGGACGCAAACTTTCAACAGCAAACTTTCACCAAATATTTGAAAACCTATGCACGATCACGGCACAAAGAATTGGAAATCAGCAGAAAGACCATCGAAGGGAAAAAATACTCCATTGGAAAGGTTCTTTGACCGGACGCAGTGGACGCAGTACTTTCACTAAATAGGGGAACCCCACTTAACTTAATAGGGTACCCCGTTATATAAAAACACAATGGCACCCCGTCCGCACTTAGACATTTCACCGCTTGACGTTACGGTTAGCTATTTCGAAAACAAGGAAAGCACTGCACCTAAGCCGGTGAACCTCATCACCTGGCTACAATCAGAAAAACACAAACCGCTTGTGGAGGCCATCAGGAGCGCATCGACACCAGAGGAACGCAGCAGGCTAAAGGCACAAGTCCCAGCCATCACACCCAGTGGACTATTCAACACGAGAAAAGCAGACGAATTGATCACGCATACTGGCTTGATCTGCCTGGATTTTGACTACCAGCACAATAAACACATTGAAAACTGGCCAGAGGTCAAGAATCACCTATGTAATATCAAGAATTTCGCTTATGTAGGCTTATCAGTATCCGGCAATGGATATTATGCCGTCGTACCAATTTCAGATCCTTCAAAGCACCTGCAGCATTGGAGAGCACTGGAATCTGACATGAAGAGGTTAGGATTAAACATAGATCCGGTATGCAAGGACATCACCCGCTTGCGGTTCTACAGTTACGACCCGGATCCACATTTCAATCATCACGCCGTCACATACAGCAAGATCTTGAACGAACCGGCAAAGACCTCCACCACGTTAACAATATCATCACAAGATAATATCAATGACCCGCTTGATATCATCCAGAACATGATCCGGGGAGCCAGGGACGGGGAAAAGCACCACACATTGTATAAGGCATCACGACTGGCAGGAGGTTATATCGCCAGCAACAAAATCACCGAACATGAAGCGATCGACCTTCTCAGGGCTTGTATTGAAACCAAGGACAACGTTCACGACATCCAGGCTGCATACAAGACCATCCATGACGGGATAAGGGACGGAAAGAATCAGCCATGTTGACAACCGCACAACATTCGAATCAACGCAGAAATTTCCTTAATAGATTTTTACAGAAATGGCAAAGAGGGGACGAAAACCAGGAACACCAAAAACAGGAGGCAGGCAGCCAGGCAGCATGAACAAGATCACCCTGGAAATGAGGCAATGGATTACGGACATTGTGAACGATAACAAGGAGCGGTTTGCTGCAAACATGGCCAGTGTTGACGCGGAAAAACATGTTCAGATCATGGAGCGGTTATTGGGCTTCATCGTGCCTAAGCCACAAACCCTGGACATCAGTGTTGAGTACATGGAACTTGAACAACTATTGCAAAAAACACCAGACGAATACATCGAGCGCATTTCAGCGCGGATCCTTGAACTGAACGCATTATCCAACACCAAAAAAGAAGAAGAACATGAATAGGGACGACATACTTCGATTTGCGAAGGCAGAAGCAAAACCGGAGGTTCACTTCATCGCAGAAATTATGATGAATGACCAAGGTGAGCCAGTTATCACCCATGCAACGGCATGTTCGTTTCTCAAAGACGACATCTTAATCTATGTATTATGTGATATCGACCGGAATGATCCAAGGCTGAAAAATCTGATCGAGCAAACAAGGCACGATCTTATCCATAACCCCGAAAAAGTACCATCAGGCTGGCCAGAATACC
>CAZTYA010000212.1:0-4310 GCA_964617255.1 uncultured Syntrophales bacterium | reverse complement strand
CCCCAGAAGCGTCGGGCCCATTTCGCTGACCGTGGTGCGCACGGGATGTCCGGATGCGCCGAACAGATCCCAGAATAAAACGGGACTTGCCTCCTGGGTATAACCGTCCACACCGATTTCGGCCGCCCGTTTCAGGATTTTCTCATTGGGCGTCCCCGCCATGGCCAGTCCGGAAACGTCTCCCTTCACGTCCGCCATAAAAACCGGGACGCCCAGGCGGGAAAAGCCCTCGGCCAGCACCATCAGGGACACGGTTTTTCCGGTCCCCGTCGCGCCGGCGACGAGCCCATGGCGGTTACCATACTTAGCCAGCAGATAAACAGGTTGATCTCCCTTACCCATAAGGATTTGGCTCATAAAAAACCCTCCTCTGTCATTGATGCGTTTCTTGTACACGCTTCCCGCTCAAAGCGGTTTTCGTTGTAAGGATCTCGCCCATGGCAATACTGAAACAGGCTCGAAGCAAAATAAAGCGGAATAAACAAGATGCCCCAGCGCTCGTACTGCTCCACATGAACACGCTCATGTCGCCGATGACATCGCAACAAATCGTGGCTGGGGCCAATGATGACATGACCCAGGGTTATGGCGTACACACGCATCGATGAAGGGAGCGCATTTATCCAAGAACCGAGACGGCCGCCTGCCACTTCCAGCGTTCCTCCGTAGCGGCGGATGGAAGCTCCAACCAGAAGAGCAGCCAATGCAAATATGAGCCCCAAAAGAGAACATGGAGAAGCCCATAGATAGCGGATCACTCTGAATGCGCCTTGCGCAATTTGCATAACAACACCTGATCTTCTTTTTATGATAACCGAATTATTCCTTTAAAAAGGAAATATGGTCAAAAGAATAAGGACATTCCATGGACATGTCAAATACAAATCTGGTACATGGGATTGGATTGACCTGAATAACAAACCAATTGGCGCAATAAGAGTCATCATAAAAATAATGACCGGTATGTAAAATCGGCGCCTCTCAAATATCAATCCACATCAGAAAGCCGTCATCATCAGCGGATACACAGAGACCGAGCAGGTAAAAAAAGTTCAGGCAAAGGTAGCGGGAACCTTCGTCCAGAAACCTTACGCTTTGGAAAAACTGGGACTGGCGGTTCAAAAGGAGTTATTGAAGCAATAAATAATCGGAACATGTGACAGAAACGCCAACCTGCGTCCGTCTTTGTTGTTACCGCCCTAATAGGTAAGGAGGAGCGTTTTTCGAAAGTGATGCGGTTTTTCCAACTCCTTGAGAATGAAATCGGCTACATCCATCCGGGAAATTTTACCCGCCTTGACACCGGCCATTTTGACGAGAGCCCGATATTTTCCCGTTCGCGGACCGTTGGTTAGAAATCCCGGCCGAACGATCATCCACTGGACGCGGCTGGCACGAATGATCGCCTCTTCACGGTCCTTATCTTCATAGATGGTTTTCAGCAGCAGGGGATTGAATATCCGGTCGTACAGGAAGCCGCCATGACCCTTGCTGTCCCCGGCTCCGATACCCGTCACCGCCACGAACTTTTGTAAGGAGTCCTTTCCCATGGCCTCCAGAATGTTTGTCGCGCCTCGGGAAAAAACGTCAACGTGCTTCCAGGTCGGCCTCATGCCGATGCAGGAACAGACGGCATTCTGACCGGCAACAAGTCTCTTGACCGCCTCCGGGTCCATAATGTCCCCGCGGATAACCTTAAGACGTGGACCGGTCAGGTTAAGCCGTGCCGGATTCCGTGCCAGAACGGTCACTGCATGATCAGTCTCAAGAATCAGGGTCAGAAGTGCATGACCGATGCCCCTGGTCGCTCCTATTATCCCGATTTTCATCTTCCCTCCTCTTCACGCTTCGGCATGGCTCCCGCCATTAAAAGCCTGCTCCCACTTTGCATGAAAAAGCTTTTGTGCAGGGGTGGTTATCTGATGACGGTCCATATCCCGGTCAAAATGATTCAGATCACGTAACGCCATTCTTTTACTTGGTTTTTTAATAAACCGGCAACCGTCAAGATCGATCAGGTCAAACAACCACTGATCTTCCGCGCGCCGGACCAAAATGTTACGCCAGTTGGTGTCGCCATGATAAACGCCTTGTTTGTGCATGTGTCCGAAAACCGCCGCCAGCCGGACAAGGCATGCTTCCTGTTCAGCCGGATCGAGTTGCGGCCACAGCCGGAGCAGATCAATGCCGTTTTGCAAAAAGGGGAAAATGATATAAGCCCTGTCCAGTAATCGGCAGTGCCTTTCTTCCAGACAAAACAGGGGCTCGGGTGTCGGAACGCCGTAATCGCGAAAGCGAATGGCTGCATGCCACGAACGCAGAGCGCGGGAAGGCCGTACCATGTTTTTCAGCCGATACAGCCAGCCGGTACAGTTATAACGCTTGATGAAATAATCCTGATTGATGATCCTGACCCGGCGTTTATCCGTGTCTCTTCCCGACCAGGGGGAGGGTATGGGATCACCCCGCTGAAAGACTGCATCGGGATCAGGCAACAGGATTTGCATGATCTCCGGAACCGAAGAGGCCTGAGGGGAAATGTAGACGGTAAAGGAACCCAAACGCTGTCGCATGAAATCCAAGATTTTCTTCCTATCGGCTGTTCAACCGTTCTCTTAAAGCCATCGTCAGACATGACCCCCTGTCAGATGTCCCTGATATCCCTGAAGAAACGGGCCTTATCTCTTTCATACCGATATCGCTTCACAAAACCCGGACCGACATTCCGGCGCATGGCATCCAGATCGATAAAAAAGATATCCTCGCCATGACAGATCATGTTGCTGTGCTTCAAATCGCCGTGACTGATCCCACCTTCGGATAGTCGTCTCAACATCTCCACGACCTGATCAATCAGCCGCCTTTTCCGTTCTCTTTTTAGGGCCGGATCGCGGAGAACGTCATACAACCCCGGTCCGGGGACATATTCATAAATAAAGTAGGAACGCCACAGCAGGATTCCCCGGTATTCTTCCAGGTAGGCCAGAGGTTTGGGTGTTGGGACGGCCAGGCGGTACAGACGGTCGGCCATGACCCAAGACCGTTTTGCCCGGGAACCCTGCAGCGTATGGCGCAGGGAATGCAGCGAACCCAGATGGCGGTATCCTTTGATCACTACATCGATGCCTCCAAGCATCACACATGACACAAAGGATTTGCTCCCGTTTTTCAGTACTTTACCCTGGTTCATCGTTTCCTCCAGATGAACGGTCAGGCCTTCAAGACCCACCCGATCAACGAGTTCCCGATCAGCCACGCCCTGCCAGTTCCCCTTCTTTATTGCGCGACAGGTTTGGTCAGAATGAAGTGATATTTCCGAACTTCGTTTAATAAATCGTTCCTCCGCTGCTTTACAAGCTTCGGTTTTCTTCTCTTTCAAAAGAATTAATAGACAATGAAAGCAAACACTTTATGCTGAAAATCGCCCCCCCGGAAACAGACAATCCATCCTTGGCGGTATCACCGTTTCTTTCCATAACGGACGTGAATCTGTTATGGGGTCATCTATACCACAGGCGATACGGCTGCAAGACGTTTTTATGCCTGAGGGAAAAATACGCATGGGCATTTTTTCCTGTTACGTCGCTAATGTGGCACCTCCCGCTCCGGATCGACCGGTTCAATCTCGATGGCATACCAGTCGATGTGCCGGGTGATGTCCACAAGAGTGACCAGAACAGGCTTTATGCGTAACATGCTAATAATATTAAGATCATCTATTAATCAAAAAATAATCTTTCCCTTCGGCTTCAGATTGGTCTCCAGGGTCCAGAAGTAGGCTTCGCCATGGCCAATCCGGAACAGAATCAGATTGGGGCTGTCGGCCGTGAGTCCCATGTCTTTCAGAAAAGGCCTGTCCCGCATGGCTTTTTCCTTCATTTGCAGATCTGTCACAAACTCGGCTTTGCCTGCAACCCGTAACATGGTGCCGACCGGTTCGCCCGGCTTGTAGAAACAGGCCTCAACATTCGGATTTGCGGTGATATGGCCGGTTAATGCTTTAATCGCTCCTGTCTGAAAATAGAAGCCCGTTTCATCGGCAAACCAGAATTCCATGGCCCGGACACGCGGCCGATCGTTCTCCACCGTGGCCAAAAAACAGAGTTTGTTCTCATTCGCAAAAGCGATGCAACCTTTTCTGTCCATCATGTTCAGCCCTCCCATCGTTTTCGTTCGATCCTGTCATAATACTATTGTATCAAATGATGATGTCGATCTCCTGTTTCGGCCTCGGGAATTTAGTCAAATATAGATGTTTGGCGGTCACGCCGACTGTTCGGCGTCGATCTCGGACAAATATCTGGATTCTT
>CAZTYA010000211.1:0-4313 GCA_964617255.1 uncultured Syntrophales bacterium | reverse complement strand
ATATGATGTGCCGATCATCAGGAAAAGATTCGCTGAAATACTTAATGAAATTTGCAATTAATAAGAAAAAACAGGACTTAATGGGTGACCGGATGGCAATTAAGATCATCTATGCAGACACGATTGAAAAAAGCCCTATCGGCAAGGCGAAAATTGTAGAGCAGGAACTTGACATCCGCGATTATCTTCCGTGTGCGTTTATGGATGAAGGGGGTTCACCTACGTGTTGCAACTGACGCAGAAATTAAAAGATGGAAAAATACAGGCCCTTGAAGTACCTGCCCCCTCGATTGCCAAGGGGTGCGTCCTGGTGCGCAACCATTATTCCCTGATCAGTGCCGGCACTGAAGGCAGCACTGTGAAGACAGCCCGCAGCAGCTACCTGGCCAAGGCGAAGGAGCGTCCCCAGCAGGTGAAGCAGGTTATTGACGTGGCCATGAGCCAGGGGGTTGAACAGGCTTATCGCGCGGTGATGAAGAAGTTGGATGCTCATTCGCCAATGGGTTATTCCTCTGTCGGCGAGGTTGTGGCAGTTGGTATGGGAGTGACGGAATTTTCCATTGGGGATCTTGTTGCCTGTGGTGGTTTGACGGCATGCCATGCTGAAATCGTTTCGGTGCCGGTCAATCTCTGTGTCACGCTGCATGCGGATGCGGATTTGCGACAGGCCGCCTACAACACGCTGGGTGCCATTGCCCTGCAGGGAGTCCGACAGGCTGACCTTCGGTTGGGCGAAACCTGCACTGTGATCGGGTTGGGTTTGTTGGGGCAGATTACGGCACTCCTTCTGAAGTCATCAGGCGTCAGGGTCGTTGGAACCGATATCGATCAAGCTATGGTCGACATAGCAAAAGATCACTGTGCAGATCTCGCAATTACACGTCATTCTGCAGGTATTGAGAATAAAATAATGGAATATACAGGCGGACTTGGTTGTGATGCAGTCATCATTACCGCCGCAGCGAATTCACTGGACCCGATCAATTTTGCCGGTTCCATTGCAAGAAAAAAGGGAACCGTTGTTGTTGTCGGGGCGGTTCCGACAGGATTTGATCGCGAGCCCCATTTTTACAGGAAGGAACTTCAGGTTAAAATGTCCTGTTCCTACGGTCCCGGACGCTATGATCCTCTTTATGAGGAAAAAGGGATCGACTATCCTGCTGCCTATGTGCGCTGGACGGAAAAGCGCAACATGCAGGCCTTTCAGGAACTGATTCACTCTCGTAAGATGGATGTGAGTTACCTGACGACGCACACGTTCAAACTGGCCGAGGCGAGAAGCGCTTATGATATGCTCCTTGCCAAGTCGGAACCGTATATTGGTATTTTAATAGAATACGATACAGAAAAAAAATTGACAATTGACAGCCCGCGGTCAGTTCCGCTAGATGCAAAACTAAGAAAATCGCCAGTTTCCGTTGGTTTCATTGGAGCGGGATCATATGCGCAAAGCAATCTGCTGCCCAATATTCCCAGGAGCAAGGAGATCAATCTTGTCGGGGTCATGACTGCCACGGGGACCAGTTCTCGTTCTGTTGCCGACCGGTACGGATTTGATTTCTGTACAGCGAATGAGAAAGACATCCTTGAAAGTCCGGTGATCAACACGATTTTTATCGCAACACGTCATGATTCTCATGGAGATTATGTTTTAAAAGCGCTGAACATGGGAAAACATGTATTTGTCGAAAAACCACTGTGCTTGTCCCGGACCGATTTGGATAACATCAAGACTGTTTATGAGTCATCGCGGCACGAAGAAAATCCAATTGGGTTGATGGTAGGGTACAATCGGAGGTTTTCACCCCTGGCAAAAAGAGTTAAAGAAGAATTTGGAGATGGTCCCATGGCCATGACCTACCGGATAAATTCGGGCTCCATCCCCGCCGATTCCTGGATTCAAGACATGGAAATTGGCGGAGGCAGGGTAATAGGCGAGATTTGTCATTTCGTCGACTTTCTTACCTTTCTTAACGGCTCTCTTCCCATTTCTGTGTATGCGGATGTGATGGCGGCTTCCAACAAGCTGAATGATACCCTTGTTATATCACTGAAATTTCAAAACGGTTCCATTGGCTCAATATCCTACCTGGCAAATGGAGATAAGGGGCTTGCCAAAGAACGTATCGAAATCTTTGCGCATGGCTGTACGGCCGTAATTGATGACTTCAAGAACATGGTGATCTATGCCGGTGGCAGGAAAAAAGAGAAACATCTGCTGAGCCAGGACAAAGGGCAGAAATCAGAAGTGGGACTGTTTATTGAGGCAATCGTGGAGGGGAAGCCGCCATTAATTCCTTTCAAAGAGATGTACAGCACGTCTTTGGTGACCTTCGAAATCCTGGAATCGATTAGAAATAATCAAGTTAGACTGCTGCAATGAGCTCACACCTGCTGTGATTCATGCCCCCAAGAAATCTTAAGTTTTATCTACTCCGATTTAAGAACGCGTCGACGGGAGAGCTATTATATCGAATCAGGCAAGCTTTATCCGCCTTGTATGCAAAAAAACGAAGGCAATTCCTTATACAAGGCATACCGTCACTAAGCATTCAAATCCTGGATGGCATTTTATTACCCGGGCTTTCTCTAAAGGTTGATCAATCTCTTGTCGAACGGATTCTGGCAGGAAAGACATTTTATTTAGATGATGACCAAAAGTCTTGTGAGGAACCCTACGATAAAATGCTGGAAACCGGACCTCGCACTGACATACGGTCATTGTGGGAACCAGCCCGTCTCCAGCATCTTCTGATCCTTCTTCTCTGTTCTCGGCAAGATATTGAACAGGAGGAGCAGATCGCTGATTTTGTCGGGAACGAGGTTTTAAAATGGCTCGATTCCAATCCATTCCCCTGCGGTCCGCATTACGCCTCCGCAATGGAATGCGGTTTGAGGATCCCTGTTTTTCTGCACATCCTCAAGCTTCTGAAAAATCTTGATCCTGAGGATTCCCGACGCATAGCGCAAGCCATTTACCTCCATGCATGGTGGATATCCAACAGACTCTCCCTTTATTCTTCCCTTGGCAATCACACCATTGCGGAATGCGCAGGTCTTGTCTTCGCTGGGATTGTTTTCAGAAATTCACCGGTGGGCAAGAGCTGGTTAAAAACCGGCAAAGCGATTCTTAAGCAGGAGGCTTATCACCAGATTCTTCCCGACGGCGGCCCCGCTGAGCAGTCTATCAATTATCACCGCTTTGTCCTGGATTTATATTGGTATTGCCTTGACTTCCTGGAGAAAAACGGCGATCCGGAACTGGCAAGTCTCATGCCGAGACTATCTGCGGGTGAGCATTTCCTGTCTGTCATGCAAACCGGCAAGGCCGATTGGCCGGCTCTGGGTGACAGCGATGATGGCTATGCCGTTGCACCGGGTGTTATCCCTCGCCGGATGCAATCCGACTTTGCTCCGGTTGAATATAAAACCTTTCCTGAGTCAGGATATTCAGTTTTCTGCACGCAAAACGGCACGCGCTTGATCTTCGATCATGGCCCCTTGGGAATGCCGCCCCTGTATAATCACGGTCATGCGGATGCACTATCCATCATCCTGTCCAAAGAGGGATTACCCTTCCTCGTTGATCCCGGTACGTACCGTTACAACGGAAATCCTGAATATCGAAGATATTTCAAAAGCACGCGCGCGCACAACACAGTGACTGTAGATAAGATGGATCAGGCCGTTCAGGAGACAGGCTTTGTCTGGAGCCATGCCTATTCGTCCCGGATCACCAGAAGCAGGATAGATCAAAACGGGATGATGATTGAAGCGAAGCATGACGGTTATGCGATGCTGAAAAACAACGTATGGCATTCGAGAACAATCCTCAATGATCACGACACATTCATTATCAAGGATCAGTTTGATGGGGTCGGTCAACACGAATTTGAACTGAATTACCATCTTCACCCGGATGCCGAGGTCACATTTGAGTCGGGATGGTGGCGGATTCAGCACGGGAAAATAACTCTTTATCTCACTCTTCTGAAAGGTGATTCATTGCTGGCGTTTTGTGGGAAGGAAAATCCTCTTCTGGGGTGGTTCTCCCCGAGTTATGGCATGAAGAGCGCATGCAGCGTCCTGCAATGCAGAAAAGCGGGCCATGTGCATGCCGTCGAATTTATCACGGCCATCTGCACCGGGGATGTCCTCAGCGGGAGGGAATTGGAGGCTTTGGCATGCAGGGTATAGAGATCGGTAACAGGCTTCCTGTGATTGATCTTTGGGTTGATCCCGTCGATATGGAGGGGGCGCTGGAGAGAGTCCGGCAATTCCACTGCTTTCCCTTGCAGCAGCATCGCCAGGAC
>CAZTYA010000210.1:0-4317 GCA_964617255.1 uncultured Syntrophales bacterium | reverse complement strand
CTGATCGGGATTCCCGCAGCATATGCCATTTCCCAGACGGATTTCCGGGGCAAGTCCGTCGTCGACACAATCCTCGATCTGCCCATTGTCGTTTCTCCCGTGGCACTGGGCGCGGCGCTGTTGGTTTTCTTCAATAACCCCGTGGGTATGGGGATTGAAAAATACTTCATGCGCTTTGTTTTCGAGGTGCCGGGTATTGTCCTTGCCCAGTTTACAGTGATCAGCGCCTTGACGGTGCGCCTGATGAAAACCACCTTCGACGGCATTGATCCCCGCTATGAGCAGGTCGGCCGGACTCTGGGCTGCAGCAAGGTATCCGTCTTCTTCCGGGTGACACTTCCCCTGGCACGAAACGGTCTGATCGCATCCTGCATCCTGACCTGGGCCCGGGCAGTCGGCGAATTCGGTGCAACCATCACCCTGGCGGGGGCGATGAAACCCAAAACGGAAACCCTGCCGGTGGCGATTTTTCTCAGTCTGTCCACGGCGGATATCGAGAAAGCCATTGCGGTCATTATTACCTTGGTGGCAATTTCGGCGGCTGCCCTGCTGGTTCTCCGGAAAATCGGGAAAAGGGGTTTCCCCGTATGATCGAGATTCGCGACGTGCAGGTGCGCCTTGGAAAGTTTACCCTGCGGGATATCAATCTGAAAATCCGCGAAGGGGAATATTTTGTCATCCTGGGGCCGACGGGAGCCGGGAAGACCGTGATCCTGGAGGCGATCGCCGGATTGTGCCGCATCCGCAGGGGCAAAATTCAAATCAATGGAGAAGATGCGACGAATATGCCGCCGGAGCGCCGCCGGATTGCATACGTTCCTCAGGACTATGCCCTGTTTCCCTTTCTGAATGTCCTGGAAAACATCCGTTTTGGTTTGAAAGGGAAAAAACAGGCGGACGCGGATGTGGATCGGAGAATCGACCATCTGGCCCATCTGCTGGGGATTTCACATCTGTTGGAACGGCATGTGGGGAATCTCAGCGGGGGCGAAAAACAGCGTGTCGCCCTGGCGCGCGCCCTGGTCACGTCTCCCCGCATCCTGCTTTTAGACGAGCCTTTGAGTAACCTTGACATCAGTACAGCGAAGTATCTCCGCCTGGAGCTGGAGCGGTTTCATCAGGAACTGGGCATCACAACCGTTCATGTGACCCACAATCTTATGGAGGCGGAAGAGCTGGCCGACCGGATTGCCATTATCAGCGCCGGGAAACTGGAGCAGGTGGGAACACGGGAAGACATCTTTCTTTCCCCGTGTAATGAAACGGTTTCCAACTTTATCGGGGCGCCCAATATTCTGTCATGCGAGAAATGCAGCGACCTGGGGCATGGCCTGATCGAGGCCGTCTGTGGCGGGGTGCCGATTATTCTGCCCAACGAGGGCAGGGAAGTCCGGAAGATCGCCCTTTTCCCCCGGGATATCTACGTTTCCGCCATCAATCCGCCCGGGCCATCGCTGAACCGCTTCCGGGGGCTTGTCATGAATATCGAACCCTTTTCATCCCTGGCCAGGCTCAAGGTCAAGGTGGGAGACAATGTACTTCTGACGGAAATGCCGAAATCCGCCATGGAGGAGATGGCTATTGATGTCGGTCGAGAGGTTTATCTTATTTTCAAGATCCGGGGCATCCGGATTGTCTAATTGATCTCTGACGCAGCAAACATACTGCTGCCGCTGTCCAATTTAATTAACAAAGGGGTCTGGAATGGAAACGGACGCTCAACAAATGATTTTTACTCCCGAACAACTGTTCGGAAATTACCTGGCAACGGTGCTGGACATGATTGCCGACCATTCCCCGTTTCCCCGGGGACAGGCCAACGACAGCCGACGGACGGCCAAGCTCCATGCCGCACGGATTCATCTTGCGGAAACAGTGTATTTCGGCCAGATCGTCTACCGGGCACTGCAGCCACAAAAAACCGTTGAAGTCTGTTCCGGTTACAGCCTGCCCACCCTGACGATGACCAAGCGCTTTGGGACATCCGGCGTTTGTGTGGATACGGATGATGACGGACTGGCTGTGGGTCGGGTCATTGCCAAAGAGTTGGATGTGTCGGTTACGCAGGTCCGGGAGGATCTTTTTATCTACCTGAGAAGGGAGGGACAGGCACTCCAGGGAATGACACTCATGGCGACCGCCGCTTTCTGCTTTGATCAGGAAAAGGGGCGACCACCTGGCTCGGGAGAAGGGGATCTTGTTGATCTGGCAGTGGCCAATGGCATGAACCTGGCGATCTTGCCCTATCGAAGTGGTGAAACGATGCGGACCGGCATCTCCCAGGAAAAAAAACGCCTGGATGACTATCAGGGACGTCTCCGCGAAGCGGGCTACGACGTACGGCGTCATCCCACAAAGGATATACTCCCCCAGACGGGCGCCCCTGACTGGTTTTATTTGGAAATCCTGACGGCCGGACAAAGAGGCAACTTCCAAATATAACGGCTTTTCCCCATGCTCTTGAATAAAAATCCTTTGATTCTGCATGCGCATATGTTTATGTTACGGCTGTATAGCGGTTGTGCTGCGGGGGGCACGGGCTTTTAATCTGTCAAGACGATTTATAAACGTGCGAAATGATGAAAGCAAACCTCAGCAGCCTGCGAGAACTCTTCTATCCCCGTTCCGTTGCGGTGGTCGGTGCTTCGACCGATCCCATCAAAATAGGCCATCTGATCCTGCAATCAGCTCTGCTTTCCCGTGTGAAGAAAGTTTACGCCGTTCATGCGGGCGGTGCGCAATCAATCCTTGGTTTTCCGGTATATCCGACCATCGATGCCATTCCGGACAATGATATCGATCTTTTCCTTTTCGTTGTGCCTCAGCGGCATGTCCTGCCGGGGCTGGAATCCGCCATCAATAAAGGTTGCAAAGGGGCCGTCGTCTTTACGGCGGGATACCGTGAATCCGGTGAAGGCGGCGAGGTTCGGCAAGAGGACCTCCGGACACTGGCTGACGCTTCGGGTGTTCGGATCATCGGCCCCAACACCCTGGGCTTTTTCCGTTCCCACAGTGCCGTTAATGCCACGTTCCTGCCCTACCTGTCGGAAAAATTCTCCGCTTCCGGAAAAATCACCGTCATCAGCCAAAGCGGCGGTGTTGGGGCGATGATCGCCAATCAGTTTATGGAAGATCATCTGGCCCTGGGAACCCTCGTCTGTGTTGGTAACCGATTGAATGTCGAATTTTCAGATGTTCTCGATTTCTGTGCGGGAGATCCTGAAACGGAAACAGTTGCCCTTTATCTGGAGGGACTGGAAGATGTCCGATCCTTTTATGATGCCGCACGGAGGTGCGCCTGCCGCAAGCCGGTCGTGGTTTTTCACGCAGGCCGGACGCAGACAGGGCGAAAAACGTCCGTTTCCCATACGGGCAGTATGGCCACCTCGAGCGCCATCTATACGGGAATGTTCCGCCAAGCCGGTCTGATTGAGGTCAGGAGCATTCAGGAACTGGCGGATACGGTGAAGTGCCTTTCACTGATTTCACCGCCTGCCGGAAACCGAGTCGCCCTGGTTACGCACACAGCGGGGCCGGCTATTATTGCTTCTGATATTCTGGAACGAGAAGGGATGACGATTCCCGAGCTTCATGAAGAGACCAAGACGACACTGGTAGCGAAGAAAATCGTGCCGGCCTTTATCCCTGTGAGCAATCCTATTGATCTGGCCACAGCGGGAACGGACCGCCAAGCCTACCTGGACGTCATGGAGGTTCTGGCGCAAGACCCGAACATCGACAGCATCCTGACGATTTGCGTGTCTCTCCTTGGGGGGCAGGAGGGGAATCCTCTCTATTTTCCCATCGAGGCATTTAAAGAGAAAACGGAGATTGCAGGGAAAACCTCGATTATGGTCTGGGCGGCGCCGGTCACCCTGGAAGAGGAATTCACATCCTGGGAACGTAGCGGCATTCCCACGTATCCGACTCCGGAGCGGGGTGCGAGAGCTTTGGTAAACTTGCATCGCTATGGCGCCATGAAACGAAAGGTGCGAGGAGATGATGAAAAAGCCGGCATTTCCAAGGAACTAATCCGCCGCGTGAGGGAGGCCCGGCTTAGAGATGACCCATTCGTCGGCGAAGACGAGGCTAAACAATGGCTGATGCTGGCGGGATTAAACGTGGCAAAAACCTTCTTGGCCCAAAATGAGCAGGAAGCCCTGAACTATGCGGAAAGCATCGGTTATCCCGTAGTCATGAAAATCGCATCGGCAGGAATCCTTCATAAGAGCGACGCCGGTTGTGTACGCCTGGATTTACGCAATGTCGGCGATGTTCGGCATGCCTACCGTGAAATCATGGCAAATGCCGCGATCC
>CAZTYA010000209.1:0-4320 GCA_964617255.1 uncultured Syntrophales bacterium | reverse complement strand
ATCCGATACCTATTTAATATCATGTCGGATTACGTGTTCCGGCATAACGACCAATCATTCCACCGTTGCCTTCTGAAGTCATTATTTCGCATGACACAAAGGGTCTGGCCGGCATATTACGCCGCCCGCAGGGCCTCGATGATTTTCATCCGGGAAGCCCTGACCGCCGGGAGAAACCCTCCCAGGAAACCCATAATCAGTGAAAAGACCACGGCCTTGACGGCAATGTCGGTTGTCAGTGTGAAGCGAAAGGCCAGCTCCGCGAAGGTTTGAAAATTGATGGTGGAGATGGTGAGAAGTTGCATGAAGGCGGCGAAAAACAGGCCTGCAACGCCGCCGATCAGCCCCAAAAGGAGCGATTCCATCAGGAAAGCCGCCAGAATATACCGCCTGCCAAAACCCAGGGCCCGCAGGGTGCCGATTTCCGCGGTGCGGTTGGCGACGGAGGCATACATGGTAATCATGGCGCCGATCATGGCGCCCAAGGAAAAAATGACCGTGAGCGAAATACCCAGGATGCGGAGAAATTTCGCCATCATTTCCGACTGTTCTTCGTAGTAGCGGGTTTCCCGCTTGGCTTCGAGGTCCAGTCGGGGATCGCCTTCAATGGTCTTTTTGACGGCATCCAAATCCTTGGCATTCCGCAATTTGAAAGTCACGGAAGAATAAACAGGGCGGCGGAAGGCCTGCATGACCTGGTCGGCGTCTCCCCAGATTTCGGAGTTGAAACCCGAATTTCCGGCGTCGAAAATACCGACGATCTGCCAGTGCCGCATACCGGCGTAGAGTTCGTCATAAAGACCGCCTCCCTTGAAGCGCCGGGCGATGCTGGATCCGGCGAGCATTTCGTTTGATCCCGGCCGGGGCAGCCGTCCGGCAATGAGTTTGACCTGAGGCCGGAGCAGATGTGCGCGGTTCTGGGTGCCCCGGATGGAAACATGGGAAAGGTTGCCCGTATCGCGTTTCGGTAAACTGATGAGAACCAGAACCTCCTTGATGACCAGGGGTGTGCCTTCCCGGTCGGCGGCGATGCCGGGGAGCGCTTCCAGAATAGCCGCCCGTCCGCGTTCAATGCCGCTCTGGACCTCTGAAACGGATCCCTTCCGGATCACGATGACGTTGTCGTAAGAACCCGTTTTGATGAGCGTTTCCTCCAGCCCCTGGGCCAGCATCAGGATGGCCGCAAAGACAAAGACGACCAGGGCCATGCCCGAAGACGTCAGGATCGTCGTCAGGCGGCGGGTCCAGAGATTGCGGAGGCTGTAGGGAAACAGGGCAAACATCAGCCGATCCTCCGGAGACCGTCGGCGATACGGATACCGATGGCCCGTTGAATGGGGACGACCGCCGCGAGAATCGCCACAATCAGGGAGGAAACCAGGGCCATGACAAGCGAGGCTGATTCCACCTTGAAGATGGGAAAATACATGCCCAAAGCCTGCTTAAAACCTGCGGCTGCGGGGAAGGAAAGGACGACGCCGCAAATATAACCGCACAGGGAAATGATGACCGATTCCCCCGCGATCAGGCTGCCGATGGCCCAGCCGCCGAAACCCAGGGTTTTCAGGATGGCGTATTCTCCGATCCGTTCCCGGGTAGTCATGGCCATGGTGTTGGCCACCACGGCCAGCATGATGAAGATGACCACAAAAGAGACGATTTCAATGGCGTTGATGATGGCGCCGCTCATGGCGATGAAGCCCTGCTGGAAGGCCTTCTCGGTTTCCGTCAGCGTTTCGGCCCAGGAGTTTTTGAAGCTTTTGTCGATGGCCGCGGTGACCGCAGATGAAATGTCCGGGTTGTCGACGCCGATCATGTAGAACCCCACCTGGTCCGCCCGGGAGGGGGCGGTTTTTTTCAGGGTTTCATTGAGATAATTCCAGTGGAAGAAAAACTGGGTTTCATCGACGGAATCCGTTTTGCCCCAATAGACCGCCCGCAGGACAAAATCCCAGTTTCCGGGATAGATGGTCCCCCGCAGGGTCACGCTATCCCCGATTTTCCAGCCGTACTTGGCCGCCAATTTCTTCCCCGCGGCAAAGGCCTTGCGATCCTTCAGGAAGGCGTCGCGTTCCTTGGGCGCCAGAACATATTCCGGGTATAAGTCCAGGTAAGTCTTAGGTTCCACAGCGAAATTGGCGAAAAAATTCTTTTCGTCGATGTAGATGCCGCCGAACCAGTTCCCGTAGGAGACCAGGTGGACCCCGTCAATCTGCTGGATCCGATCCTTGTACGACAGAGGCAGGGGAAAAATGATGGAAACGGCGTTACGCGAGACAAGGCGGCTTGCCGAGGAGGCATCAACCCCGGCGTACCAGGCGCCGATCACCGTTCGGAGCATGACGAAGGCCAGGATGGCGATGGTGATGCTCAAAACGGTCAGAAAAGCACGGAATTTATGGCGGAAGGCGTTCTTAAACAGGAGCCTGACAATCAGCATCGGTCAAGACTCCTTTCTCAAGATGACGGAGCGTCTGGGCGCGCTGGGCGGCCCGGGGATCGTGGGTGACCATGATGATCGTTTTTTGGGATTCTTCATTCAACCGCGCCATGAGGTTCAAGACATCTTCCGCGGATCGCCGGTCCAAATCTCCCGTCGGTTCGTCTGCCACCAGAATGGTCGGATCGGTGATCAGCGCCCGGGCGATGGCGACACGCTGCTGTTCGCCCCCTGATAGCTGGGCCGGGTAGTGGTCCATTCGGTCGCTGAGATTGACCACCTGAAGGGCCATTTCGGCATGCTGACGTCGTTCCCTGGGCGAAAGATGGGTCAGATGCAGGGGCAGTTCAACGTTTTCATAGGCGGTGAGTACAGGAATGAGGTTGTAGAATTGGAAAATGAAACCCACGTGGGTGGCCCGCCAGACGGCGAGATCCGTTTCCGACAGGGTTGTGATGTCCACCCCTCCCACCCGGATGGCGCCGCTGTCCACCCGGTCGATGCCGGCAATGAGGTTCAGGAGAGTACTCTTGCCCGATCCGGAAGGTCCCATCAGCGCCATAAACTGACCTTCCCGGATGCACAGGGTAATGTCTTCCAGAACGGGGATGATGTACTGGCCCCGCCGGTAGGTTTTTTTGACGTGCTCGACGTCAACGATAATCGGCTTTTCGTCCATTATTTTTCGTTGATCTTGACTGCGGCGCCGGTTTTCAGATTTTGCGGCGGATGGGTCACGATCCGGTCACCCACGGCGAGACCGCTTGTGATTTCAATAAGATCACCCAGAACAATCCCCGTCCGGAGGGGAACTTCGACGACTTGTCCGTCTTTGATGCGAAAGGCGGATACCTGGTTGCCGATCCGGCGCAGGGCATTGAGGGGAATCGCTGTACGGGGCGTCTGGTCTCCCTCGGCAATGGGGCGGCTGAGGAAAGAGACCTTGGCGCTCATTTCCGGAAGGATGCGGGGATCCGGATCGAGAAATTTAACCTTGACCAGGATACTGGCCTTGGTCCGGTCCGCGGTGGGCACGATCATGTGAATCGCCCCACGGAAACGGTCATCCGGCAGGGCATCCAACTGGATTTCGCACGGCTGGCCCGGTTTGATCTGGGAAATGTTGGATTCGGATACATCCGCCTCGATCAGCAGGGAACCCAGGTCCGCGATGGTCACAACTGCCGCCTTCGCATCGGCGGCGGCGCCGATGGGAGTTACGATATCTCCGATATCGGCGTTTTTCGTCAGGACGACGGCATCGAAGGGTGCCCGAATCCGGGTGTATTCGAGGGCGACGTTTGCTCCGTCCAACGCCGCCAAAGCCGCGGCCACAGACGCTTGGGCCGACGCCGCCCGGGCGGAGGCATCCTTGTAGCGGGCTTCGGCCACGTCGAATTCGGATTGTGAAACGACCTGACGGGCCAGAAGCTGTTTTCTGCGTTCGTAATTGAGGGTGGTTTCGTGCAAATCGGCCTGGGCCTGGGAGACCTGGGCTTTTGCCGCGGCCAGATTGGCGTCGGCTTGCGCCCGGGCAGCCAGCACATCCTCATTCTCAAGGGTGGCTATAATCTGACCCTTTTTTACGGAACTCCCCTCCTCCACGGTGAGCGAGACCAGGCGACCCGTTATCTTGGAGGCGACGGCGGCTTTCCGCTGGGCCACGACATAACCACTGGCGTTCAGAAGACTGAAGGTCTGGGTGGGGTAGACCCGGCTCACGGTGGCCACGTCGACGGAAACGGCGGGGCGCAGGATGCCCAAAGCGTACAGGACAGCCAGCAAAAGCACGAGGGCGCCGGCGATCGCTATACAGATGAATTTCTTGCGTTTTCTACGAGAAAAAGTTTTGTCCGCTTGATCAATCTTTAGTTGGGACA
>CAZTYA010000208.1:0-4322 GCA_964617255.1 uncultured Syntrophales bacterium | reverse complement strand
TTTTTTCAGCTGACCAGCGTTTTGACCGCATCAATCACCGGCGTGGTGAACAGGGCGATCAGCATCGTGTAAAGCGCCATGGCTCCGACGGCTTCTCCCATGTACATCTGGGCATACTTTTGCTTGAGGGAGAAGATGAGCAGGGCGCCGATAATCAGCAGCCCGAATTGGAAGTAGGGGAAATTCTCCGGTCCGCCCGCCGCATATTCCGCCAGGCTGAATGTCGCAGTGCAAAGCACAACCGCTACCGCAAAAATGATGGTTCCTAATGTCTTTTTCATGATCTGTTACCTCCTTGGGAGTTTTTTGTTTTCTTTGCCTTTGTTAAGGCATAACCCGTGCCAGAATGATGCGGCTTGGCTTGAGGATATATAAGCACATGAAAATACGTACATATTTTTAATTTAAATGGAGGGATCGACCGCTGGCAGGGGGGTGTCATGCAAAAAGTCGTTAAATGGTTTTAAAGAAATTATCAAAAGAAATTGCACAAATGGAATAAAGATGTCCAACGATGGATGGGAGCGGTTAACTTCTGCGGGACATCTGCAGCGGCATTTGCTCCATCCACTTCTTGATGCGGTTGGCGTCGCCGAAGCGGGTCAGGGTGCCCTGGGCATCAAGGAGAACAATCACAACGGGCCGCTGGGCCACGGAGGCCTGCATGACCAGACAGCGACCTGACTCGTCGATAAAGCCGGTTTTGGAAAGCCCGATCTGCCAGCGGGAGCTTCGGATCAAGCGATTGGTATTGCAGAAGGAAAGGCAGCGGCGGCCTGATTTAATTTTTGCCTCTTCGCGGGTGCTGAAATCTCGGATCAGCGGATATTGGTAGGCCGCATTCACCATTTTGGCCAAATCACGGGCGGAAGAGACGTTGCCGCTGGAAAGCCCCGCCGGGTCGGCAAAGTGAGTATGCGAAAGTCCGAGAGAGCGGGCTTTGGTGTTCATGGCGGCGATGAAGGCGATCGTCCCGCCGGGATACACACGACTCAACGCGTGGGCCGCCCGGTTTTCGGAAGCCATCAAAGCCAACAGCAAAGCTTCCTCGCGTGTCAGGCGTGTGCCCACCGACAGGCGGGAACGGCTGTGACGCAGCGTGTCCACGTCGCCACGGGTGATGACGAGCGATTCCTGGAGATCCATCCGGGCATCCAGCACCACTATGGCGGTCATAAGTTTGGTAATGGAGGCGATGGGCACGACGGTTGTCGCATTTTTTTGTACGAGGAATGCACTGGTTTGCTGGTCTTCTACCAGGGCGCAGGAGGAGTATAAAACCGGCATTTTGGGTGTCCGTTGGGTGTCTCGGGTGGCATAGTGCCGGTGGGAAGCCGGAGATTTCGATGATTGTGCAAATCCCGCGGTGTTCGGGATTACGGTGATCCCTCCTATCAACATGATCGCCAGAATAATCAGGGAATATATTCGCAGCATAGTCCTTCCAATTTTTTCAAGCATTCACGGGTGCAACCTCTCATACTTTTCCCTTACAGTCAAATTATGAATTGAGGAAGAAGAGGATGTTTCACATACAGCCCCGGGGAAAAATTGCTCTATGTGATCGGGATGTGTCTGTGAAAAGCAAGTTATTTTAGCGATTTCCATGCCTTTCGGTAGGTGTCCAGGCGTTCGAGATCCTTCTCAGTCATGGTTTTGAAGCGTTTTATGTTCATGTTGTCTTCCAGGTCCGTTGTTTTGACCTTCAGGGCCAGGGGATTGGTCTTCACCCGTTCGATAAAAGTGGCATAAGGTTCATTTTCCCGCCTGGTGAGGCAATCGAGGGCTTCGATGATTTCCGGGGGGTAACCCGCCTTGTTTAATGCTTCAAGGGAATAAGTGGAATCTTCAACAACATCATGCAAAACGGCAACGATCCTTTCCGTATCCGTTTCCATCCGGAGCATCAGACGCAGCGGATGAAGAATATACGGTGCACCGGCTTTGTCTTTTTGCCCTTTATGGGCTCTGACAGCCAGCATGATAGATTCTTCCAGGGATGGCATTCAAATATCCTTTCTTTTCAGGGTGACACGGAACAGCTTCCGGGGCAGAGACCCTTCCTCAAAGTCATCGATCCCGACGATCTCAAATCCGCTTGCCAGATCCTCCACCTTTTCACGGTTGAAAAAATGGACGACAAAGCCGTTGGTTTCGTATAGCTCATCGCCGTGGTGGATGCCTTGGCCGTAATGAATATCGCCGGTGTGGCGGACGGTATAAATATGAAGACCTTCCGGTTTTAAGACGCGCCGAATTTCCCCGAAGATAAAGCCCAGCTCCGCCGTTGTAAACGCCATGCAGAAGAGCATATGGGAATAGCAGGCATCGAACGTTCCATCAGTGAAGGGGAGGGCTTTCCGGAGATCGTGCCGCAGTAACGAAATCGAAGAGATCCGGCCCTGCCGCCTTGCTTTTTCATCTATGGTCCTCAATCCGGTGTCGGAGTAATCAAGAGCCGTGACATCAAAGCCCTGCCGGGCGAAAAAAAGGGTGTCCCGCCCCTGCCCGGCGCCGAGTTCCAGTAACTTGGAAGCGCCTTCCTTTTTAAATAGCGCCGCAGCGATGCGCGCCGGTGCGCTGGGTTCGCCGCCGAAGAGGTCTTCATTTTCCCAGAAGGTTTTATCCCAGTGTATCTGCTGGACGTTCATGGGGGCTTGTGGCCTCAGATACATGACTTTTTCCCAGGCGGCGATGTCGCCGGGGACGACGCAAAAGAGCGGGTGCGGCGCCGGATCGGGAATATGAAGCAAATCTTCATAACGTTGCGGATCGCGCCGACGGAGTTTTTCCTTCAGATGATCCAGTTCATAACGGAGCTGGCCGTCGGTTAAAGGGATGGGTGAGATCACTCCGGCAGGCTCTATTTTCGTGCAATCGAACCGGTAGCCGCGCTGTTGTGCTTCTGTCAAAACCGCCAGCAGGTACGCGTCGATGGCCTCTATCGGCTCCGGCTGTGACCTGAAGCGCACCAATTGGGGATGATTTCGATAGCCCTTGGTTTTCCCCTGAAGGACCTTGCGGGCGAGCAACCCTTCCCGCCAGAGGGCGGTTAACCCCTTGGTATCGAGGTAGCGGGGATGCAGGCTCCAGAGTCTCATGAGATCGGTTTCCCGTTATTGGTCCTGTCGAAAAACGAAGCCTCTTGATCGGTGTATTGTGCAAACTCAATATGGAATATCGTTTTCGCAGCCCTTAAAATGCCGAGCACGATCAGTTTTGCCGGGATGTCTTCGTAGGCGTTTCCTTCATAAATCAGGGTTCGGCATTCGTTATCGCCGCAGGCATCACAGCAGGGGCTTTGGCCGGTTTCCGCATGAAGCCAGTTTTCCAGAGGTTTTCCTTCGACGAAGATCCTGTTTGAATCCAGAGGATTCTGATTGAAGACCATGGGCAGAATGCGTTTCTTTTCGACAAGGATGTGAATGCCTTCTCGCGACAAAGCGGGCTGCAGGATATCGACCGCTGCATCGAGATTTTCCCCCGTATCGCTGCAGCGAGGGCAGGTCGCGGAAGCATCATCGACGAGCCGCTGCCAGGTGATATGCAAAATCCTCTGTTGTTCCAAGACAGGCCCCTCAGTTGCAGTGGCTGCAGTGCTCCATTGCCCCCGCCGAGGTGGGCAGAAGCTGGAGGGTGGCGTGGTTGATGCCATATTTGTTCATCAGCAATTCCTGGGCGGTCCGAATAATGGTTTCGCTGTCCGATGCATTCTCCTTGATCAGAAGATGTGCGGATAAAAGCTTCTGGGCCGAGCAGGTCTGCCAGATATGCAGATCGTTGACTTGCTCGACGGCCGGGATGGCCAGCAGATCGGTGCGCACAGCGGCAAAGTCGATGTCCGGCGGAACGGCGTCCAGCAGCGTGTTGACCGTCTGACGGACGATCTTATAGATTTCCCGTGCAATGACCAGGCAGATGACGATCGAGATCACGGGGTCGATGAAGCGCCAGCCAAAGAGCATGATCAGAATAGCTCCGCCGATGACCCCGACTGAAAACAGGGCGTCCTGCAGTGAGTGGAGCCAGGCGCTTTTGAGATTCAGATTGCCGGCTGAGATCTTATGCAGCAGAAGAGTGGCCGCTCCATTGCCGACGAAGGCGACCACAGCGACCCAGAACATGATTTGCCCGGGAATTTCCGGCGGTGCAGCCAGCCTTTTGAGCGCTTCCCAGAAGATGAAGGCGATCACCACGGACAGGACTATGCAGTTGACGAAAGCGGCAATGAACTCTATCTTCCTGTATCCGTATGTTTTCGATTCATCGGCGGGTCGGCGGGCCACCTTTTCGGCCCCGTAGCTCAAGCCCATGACGGCAAT
>CAZTYA010000207.1:0-4333 GCA_964617255.1 uncultured Syntrophales bacterium | reverse complement strand
TCTTTATCCAGCCCGCCTTTGTACCACAGCCAGGCGGACCACAGCATAAGAAACATCAGGGCGAAGCCGATGGAGAACATGACCCGGAAGGCGTAAAACGGCACGACGATAGGGGGAATATCTTCCTTCGCGAACTCATTCAAGCCGATGACCGTGCCGGTCGGATTGTAGGTGAGAATGAGGCTTAAGACGTGGGGTATTTCGATGGCCCAGTCGTTCCGTCCCTGTTCAGGGTTCGGCCAGGCGGCGAGAATCCAGGAGGCTCCTTCACCCGGCGGATTGGTATCCCAGTGGGCTTCGATCGCGCCCAGCTTGGCCGGCTGGTGTTTGGCGACGGCCTTACCGGCAAAATCGCCCTGCACCACCTGGAGGAACGCCAAAGCGAAAGCCGCGATGACGGCCATTTTAAATGACCGCAGGAAGAAATCCGTATGCTGCTGCCGCAGCAGATACCAGGCGGAAATGCCCCCGACAACGAACACGGTGGTTTCAAGACAGGCCAGGTACATGTGAAGAAAAGCAGTCAGAAAATCCGGATTGAAAATCGCCTGAAAGTAATCGGTGACGACATAATGGCCGTCGTTGAAAACGACCCCGGCAGGCGTCTGCATCCAGGAATTGGCAGACATGATCCAGAAAGCGGAAATCGTGCTCCCCAGGGCGACCATCCCCGTTGAAAACAAATGCAGCCCCGGCGGCAGGCGTTTCCAGCCCCAGACCATGATGCCCAGGAAGGCCGACTCCAGCATAAAGGCCGTTGTGGCCTCGATGCCGATCAGTTCGCCGATGAATCCCCCGCGTTCCGCCGCGAAACGGGCCCAGTTCGTGCCGAACTCAAACGACAGGGGGATGCCCGTCACGACACCCATGGCGAAATTCAAAATGAAGAGCTTGGTCCAGAACCGGGCCTGCCGATAATAGAAGAGGTCCTGACGTTTCAGCCAGAGCCATTCCATCAAGAAAATCCAGATGCTGAGGCCGATGCCCATAATGGGCCAGACAATGTGAAAAAGGGCCTTGAAGGCAAACTGCAATCTGGACAGGATCAGGGCATCGGAAAAGAAATCCATGGGGCCTCCCGGATGAAAATAAGGACATGCAACGCTGTTACACGTGAAGCCCGAACCGGCTATAGACAATTTGACTAACAGCTTTAATGGTCACCGTCAAGACCTTTGTGGCAAAAATCCGGTTCATGGTGTAATCAACCAGCCAGGAGCGTATTTCGAATGAAACAATTTCACTTAGTGACCGATTTCGAACCCCGAGGTGACCAGCCGGCCGCAATCAAACAACTCGTTGAGGGAATCGGGCGGGGAAAAGAAAACCAGGTGCTCTTGGGCGTAACCGGATCGGGAAAGACTTTCACCATCGCCAACGTCATCGCGGCGGTCCAGCGACCGGCTCTGGTGATCGCCCCGAACAAGACCCTGGCGGCCCAGCTCTACGGCGAATTCAAGAACCTTTTCCCGGAAAACGCCGTGGAGTATTTCGTCAGTTACTACGATTACTACCAGCCGGAAGCCTACATCCCGAGCACGGACACCTACATCGAAAAGGATTCGTCGATCAACGACATGATCGATAAGATGCGACATGCGGCCACCCACAGTCTGTTTGAGCGCAACGATGTCATTATCGTCGCCAGCGTCTCCTGCATCTACGGTTTGGGATCGCCGGAGGCCTACTCCGGGATGTTAGTCCGTCTGGAAGAAGGGATGGAAATTGACCGGGAAGCCGTTCTGCACAAGCTGATCGAAATCCAATATGAGCGAAACGACATCGATTTTCATCGCGGCACCTTTCGGGTCAGGGGGGATATCCTGGAAATTTTCCCGCCCTACGAGGAAGACAGGGCTTACCGGGTCGAGTTCTTCGGCGATATGGTCGAAGCCATCTGGATGACGGACCCCCTGCGGGGGAAGAAAATCGACCAATTGAAGCGACTTGCCGTCTATCCGGGGAGCCATTACGTGACCACCCGGGACAATCTGAACCGGGCGATCGGCGATATCCGGGAAGAACTGGCGCTGTCCCTCACGGAGTTGAAAGAGCAGAACAAGCTCCTGGAGTATCAGCGGCTGGAGCAACGGACGCATTTCGACATCGAAATGATGGAGGAGATGGGTTACTGCCAGGGCATCGAAAATTATTCCCGTCATCTGACGGGCCGCAAACCCGGGGAGCCGCCGCCGACGCTCATGGAGTACCTGCCCCAGGACGCCCTGATCATTCTCGACGAAAGCCATGTGACGATCCCCCAGTTGATCGGCATGTACCGGGGAGACCGGTCGCGGAAGGAAACCCTGGTCAAGTTCGGTTTTCGCCTGCCCTCGGCCCTGGATAATCGGCCGCTCCGTTTTGAAGAATACGAGCGCTTTCCCCAGCAGCGGATTTACATCTCAGCCACCCCCGCCCAATATGAGCGTGGCAAGGCTGAGGGGGAAGTCGTGGAGCAGATCATCCGCCCGACCGGGCTCATGGATCCCGAAATTATCATCAAACCCGTGACCCATCAGGTGGACGACCTCCTGGGCGAGATCCGGGAGCGGGTGAAAAGAGGGGAACGGGTCCTGGTCACGACTCTGACGAAACGGATGGCGGAAAACCTGACGACGTATTACCATGAGCTGGGCGTGCGGGTGAAATATCTCCACTCCGATGTGCAGACACTGGAACGTGTGGAAATCATACGCGATCTGCGCCTGGGCGCTTTCGATGTCCTGGTGGGGGTCAACCTGCTGCGGGAAGGTCTCGATCTACCGGAGGTTTCCCTGGTCGCCATTTTAGACGCCGACAAGGAAGGGTTTTTGCGGTCGGAACGCTCCCTCATCCAGACAAGCGGACGTGCGGCGAGAAACGTCGCCGGACAGGTGATCATGTACGCCGACCAGATGACCGGCTCGATCCGGGCCTGCCTGCGTGAAACGGCCCGGCGCCGGAAAATCCAGCATCAATACAATGAGGAGAACGGCATCACACCCGAGACGGTCACGGCCAATATTCACAATATTCTCCATTCGATCTACGAGGCCGATTATGTCGATCTGGGTGTGGTTGAAGAAAAAACGCCGCCCTATCATTCCGTGGGGGATCTGCAGGAGGAAATTGCCCGTCTGACCCAGGAGATGAAAAAACACGCGAAAGATCTGGAGTTTGAGAAAGCCGCCGAAATACGCGATCAGATTACGGAACTGCGCAAGTGGATGCTGACCTAGATCGCGGTTATTAGTCATTTCGACCGTAGGAGAAACTCTTGTTATCAAGATTTCTCGTCGCTTGCGCTCCTCGGAATAACAACAACTATTTTTACATTCCGGCGTAGAGACTGTGTCGTAATCATTTTTAGAGCACAAGATATTCAAGCTCTTTGACAAAAGAATATCGAGAATGAGTAGAGAAAGAAAAAATGGCAACCTATCAGGGGATATTGACTAAAGTGTTCCTATCTGCGGTCATATATTCCCCATTCATAGGGAATATAGCTGCCCTCAACAGCAAACCGGAACCATCTTAAGTCCGGATAGTTTATCGATCAACTTACCGACGCCCAGGATCGTAATCATCCGGGCGACATTAAAGCAGGTCGCCAAAAGTGACGTTTCTGCTTGAACACCTTCCAGACCTCGCAGGAGAAAAGAATCGGTCTTTAAGTTCCGTTTAATATGACCGAATGGATGTTCAACTCGGGTTTTCCTGCGGGCGTAAACATCTTGAGAAGATGATTCCTCATACTGAGCTTCCAGTTTTAGTTTGACCTTCTCATTGCGCAATCGGATGATACTACGACCCCGATCCGCCTTTGTACACTGCCCATAATGTGGACAGTGATGGCACAAGTTCTTGTCTTCGATCCGGTACTGACGTTTACCATTCTTTGTATTGGTATAGCTGTAACGCAGTCGGTATCCTTCCGGACAAAAATAACAATCCTGCTGGAGATCATAGGTAAAATGGCTCTTGCTGAACGGACCTTCCTCTTCATGTAGCGCTTGCCGTTGCGAAGGAACAATGACCTTTATCTGCTGTGCATCAATCTCTTCCAAGTTACCGACATCACTATAGCCGGCATCGGCACAGGCGACTTCACAGGACTTGCCAAGCACTTCGTTGGCCTGTTCAATCTGCCTAGAAAACTGTAGCGCATCGTTCGTGTCGGTTACCGCTTCCACCTGCAGGATCAGACCATGTTGATCATCCACAACGCTCTGGACATTATATGCAGCATGGGTGCCCTGAAGGCTGTGCATGATCGCACAATCCGGGTCCGTCTGATTGACTTTTTGTCTATTCCCAAACGCGAAAATGGAAAGGGCCTCTTTGATACGATCTT
>CAZTYA010000206.1:0-4335 GCA_964617255.1 uncultured Syntrophales bacterium | reverse complement strand
AGTGCGATCACTGCGGCGGCGATCCGGCGTGCGTGAAGGTATGCAAGCCGGCGGCCCTGGAGTACATGACGGAAGCGGACGTTTACAACGATCAGCAGGATCGGGAAGACCTGTTTGCACCGGGCTTGGCGGCGTGTTTGGGCTGCAATACGGAGTTGTTCATTCGTCACGCGTTGCGTGCGGTGGGGCCGGATACGGTTTTGGCGGCTCCTCCGGGATGTATTCCGGGTGTCTGCGCGGTGGGGTTCAATGGCCAGACGGGGACGAAGGTTCCGAGTTTCCATCCGTTGCTCACGAACACGGCGAGCATGCTGGCGGGAACACGTCGTTACTATAAGCGGATCGGCCGTGACGTGACGTCTTTGGCGTTGGCGGGCGACGGTGGTGCGGCGGACGTCGGTTTCCAGTCTTTGTCTGGAGCGGCGGAGCGCGGCGAAGAGATCCTGTTCCTCTGTGTGGACAACGAAGGGTACATGAACACGGGCATGCAGCGTTCGAGCACGACGCCTTATGGGTCGTGGACGTCGACGACGCCGGTGGGTCCGTCGCTTCCGGGTAAGCCGGGCGACAGCAAGAACATGCCGGTGATCATGATGCTGCACAACTGCGAGTATGTGGCGACAGCGGTGATGGCGAACATCGAAGATTTTCACCGGAAGCTGGCGAAGGCGATTGCGGCGTCGAAGAAGGGATTTGCGTACATGCACATCTTCTCGCCGTGTCCGACGGGTTGGCGTTATCCGCAGGACAAGACGATCGAGGTTCAGCGCCGCGCGGTGGGGTGTAACTTCTTCCCGCTGTGGGAGTACGAGAAGTCAACGGGGCAGATGAATTTTACGAACCCGGAGATCGTGTCGAATCCGACGCATACGCTGAAGGATTACCTGAGCATGGTGGGCAAGTTCCGTCACCTGAGCAAGGATCAGATTGCGCATCTGCAGGGTACTCTGGATACGCGGCTGACTCTTTTGAAGAGCATAGCGGTGAACTCGCCGGATAAGCTGGTATCGAAGGACGCGGCCTGCGGCTGTTAAGTTAATCCGCAGTCAAACAAACCAACAACCCCCTGTTCCCCCAGAAGGAACGGGGGGTTTCTTTTTGCTCCAGTCATTTTCCGGTCCGAGGCGATTTTCCTGTTGACAAGGCTTCTTCTCCTTATTATAAAGGCGCAAAATGCATGGATACGGAAAGGGGATAAAAAAGATAACAATGATCCATATGTCAATCGTAACGGGTACTTGCCCGTGACGATTGGTGAACAGCGCGGAAATCGACTTATCAAACGAAGAGAAGATTGGCGCTTTGGGGTGGTATCCTGGAAGGGATGCCTGAGATTATACCCGATGAACCTGATACGGATAATGCCGGCGTAGGGAGAAAGGATAATATGCAGGAATAAAAACCTTCACAGGCATGACCGCCGGTGAAGGTTTTTTGTTGTCAGAAGAAGGTATGGATGCATGATCAAACTCAACGGTAAGGAAAAACCGGACTGCAAGAATATTGATACGCTCTTAGGGGAACATCAGTACAACCGTAAACGGGTGGCGGTCCTGGTCAACGGTGAAATTGTGAAAAGAGACGACTGGGCGGACTTCGACCTGAAGCCGGGGGACGAAGTGGATGTCGTGACCTTTGTCGGCGGCGGGTGAGGAGGAACAGAGGAACATATGACATATCAAATAGGCGGGAAAAATTTGAAGAGCCGGTTTTTCATTGGTTCAGGAAAACTGTCTTCCTATACGGTTATTCCAAAGATGGTGGAAAAGGCCGGCGTGGAAGTCATTACCGTTGCGGTGCGTCGGATTGATCCTGACGCAAAGCACGAAAATGTGATGGATTTTATTCCGGAGCAATGCGTTGTTATGGTCAATACGTCCGGGGCGCGCAGTGCCGAAGAGGCGGTGCGGATCGCCCGGATCGGTCGGGAACTGACCGGTTCCGACTGGATCAAGATCGAGGTCGAAACCGACGCCAAGTATCTGCTGCCGGACAATGAAGAAACCCTGAAAGCAGCAGAAATTCTGGTTGATGAAGGATTTCAGGTATTTCCCTACATCAGTCCCGATCTGGTGGTGGCAAAAAAACTGGAAAAGGCGGGTGTGGCGGCGGTCATGCCCTTGGCGGCGCCTATCGGCACAAATAAGGGTATCACCTGTGCAGCGCTCCTGCAGCCGATCATCAATGAAATCGAAATTCCCGTCATTATTGACGCAGGGATTGGACGTCCATCCCATGCTGCTTCGGCCATGGAACTGGGAGCTGATGCCGTATTGGCCAACACGGCTATTGCCACGGCTACGGACCCTATTCTGATGGCGGTTGCCATGGCAAAAGCCGTGGAGGCAGGGCGCATGGCCTATGAGATGGGACTTTTAGCGGAAAAGGACTTTGCCGATGCATCGTCACCCTTGACAGGTTTTCTCAGGAGAGGCGAATGATCTATCAGGAACTGCTTGACGCGGAAACTTTATACCAAGTTCATCAGTCAGCGGTGACCCGCACCGAGTTGATGGCGATCGTCGGTAAAGACTACCTGGATCGGATCGATTATCTGAAACTCCTGCTTGCAGACGATATGGAGGTGCTGGAGCGGATGGCCCGACGGGCCCATGACCTGACGGAGCAGTACTTCGGGAAAATGGTTCTCCTTTATGCCCCTCTTTATCTGTCGGACTACTGCACCAATGGCTGCACCTATTGCGGTTATTCTGCCGAAGCCCGGTCTTACGAACGCAAGCGGTTGGATGCCGTAGAGATGCGGGAGGAAATGGAGGCCATGAAAAGGGCGGGATTCGACAGTGTGCTGCTTTTAACGGGTGGTGATCGGCGGCATTCGCCAGTGATTTATATTGCAGATGCCGTGGCGATTGCGGCGGAATATTTTTCCGAAATCCTTCTGGAAATCTATGCCCTGACCCGGGAAGAATATGATGTGGTCCGGGGCGCCGGAGCTTCCGGCCTGACCCTTTACCAGGAGACTTACGATCGGAATCTCTATGAACAGGTCCACCGTTACGGTGAGAAGAAGGATTACCTTTTTCGCCTGGAAGCGCCGGAACGGGCGATTGCGGCCGGATTAAAACATATCAATATCGGGCCACTCCTGGGTCTGGGATCTGCGGTCCATGACATGTTCATGGCCGGGATCCATGGTGACTATCTGCAGCGCCACTATCCCGAGGTGGAATTGTGCCTTTCCTATCCCAGATTACGACCGGCCGGGGTTATGGCCGGGCCCTCGGATCCTGTCGATGATATCCGCTTCGTAAGGTTCATTTTAGCAACCCGCCTTTTTTTACCGCGAACCGGCGTCAGCATTTCGACCCGCGAAAATGCTTATATCCGGGATCACCTGGTGGGTTTGGGAATGACCCGGATGTCTGCCGGTTCAAAGACGACGGTGGGAGGGTATGCCCATAACTGTTCCCGGCCCGGACAGTTTGTTATTGATGATGAGCGCAGTGTTGCCGAGATCATTGCCATGCTGCGCCAAAGAGGGTACCGGCCGGAGTTCTGCAACTGGGTGAAGGGAATTGTGTAAAAAAAGCGGGTAAAAAGCATTGTGATGAAATAGCGAGGTTGATGATATAGCCATGACAAAACAGGAAAAAATGCGGCAATTTAACACCAGGGGAATTTATGGGATTACGGCGGAAAATCTCTCCGCCGGTCGTAAGAACCGTCAGGTGGTCCGCGAAATGTTGGAGGCGGGTATCCGGATCATTCAATACCGGGAAAAGAGGAAGTCCATGGCGGAGAAATACAGGGAATGTCTGGAGCTTCGCCGCCTGACACAGGACCATGGTGCCCTTCTTATTGTAAACGATCACCCTGACCTCTGCCTTCTAAGTGACGCCGATGGGGTCCATGTGGGTCAGGACGATTATCCCGTGGCGGCGGTGCGCAAACTCATCGGACCGGAGCGGATTCTCGGCTGGTCGACCCATGATCCGCAGCAGTTGGAGGAAGCCCATGCCTTGGACGTGGATTATGTTGGGGTGGGACCCCTGTTTGAAACCCACACCAAAGAGGACGTCATGGCTCCGGTCGGGTTGTCCTACCTGGAATGGGCCGTTGCCCATGCCCGGATTCCCTTCGTCGCCATTGGGGGGATTAAGGAACATAATATCGGCGAGGTCGTTTCGCGGGGCGCGACCTGCATCTGTCTGGTGAGCGAAATTACTGAAAGTTCCGACATCAAGGGGAAAGTCGGCAATCTATTATCCATCATGGGATAATCAAGAAACTGATTCTTCGAAATTCCCAGTATTTACATAAAGAAGGGCCCCTTTTTGAGGAGGGGCCCTTCGTTTACCCGGGGTCTTGCGACCC
>CAZTYA010000205.1:0-4361 GCA_964617255.1 uncultured Syntrophales bacterium | reverse complement strand
GGTGTCGGGAACTTCTCCTGATAATACGGGTTGCGCGGGCTGATCCACTGGTTGAAAAACACCATGCTGAAAGAGGACATGATTCTCCCGGCCGACCTGGACCTGATTCAGGTCATCGATGATCCCGATGAGGTGGTCAAGCATATCAAGAAATTTGTCATTGTGTAGTCACCCACAAGATGCGGCAACCATTTTTCTCAGGTCATTAAAATGCAGCAGCGCCGCCGGTTTTTCTCTTCCCCGATATTCTTTCCGGTGCTCTTGACGAGCGGATAGAAGTTAGACTGTGTTTCCCTATGGTTACGGAATCATCCGAAATAGATCATCGTCGCGTTCTGGGCGATATTAAGCGAGGAAAGATCAGCCCCGTTTATCTCCTCTATGGAGAGGAGGAGTTTCTCGTCGCGGAAGCTGCAGAAGAAATCACGGCGGCCATCATCCCCGCAGCAGATCGGGAGTTGAACCTGTTCATCCTGTCCGGGGGACCGGACGAAATGGAGCGCCTCTGCGCCACCCTGGCCCTCCCACCCCTGCTTTCCGGGAAAAAACTGGTCGTGGTGCGTGACACGCACCTTTTTCATTCGAAACAGACTCTGGGAACGCTGATTAAAGGAATTCGGACGCAACTGGACAAGAATCCGGCAAAAGCGGCGGCGGCGTTTCAGACCTTTTTAGGGACGGCTGGATGGAAACTGGAGGATCTGCGGGACGGCGGTTGGAAAACCATCTCCGATGAGGACTGGAACCATCTGGTTGATGGAGACGGCAAGGATGAGCGGGAAACCTGGCTGCCTAGGGTGATCGATCTGTGCCTGGCCGATCCGGGAGGCGGTAAGACGGCCGCCAGGGACGAAACGCATCTGGAAGAATTGCTGCGTCGGCGGATGCCGCCGGAGAATCACCTGCTGCTCCTTGCGGAAGCGGTTGATCGACGCAAGAAGCTGTTTAAGGTCATCTCTGAATCAGGGGTGGTGCTTCACTTTCCGAAGATCAAGACACAGCAGAAGCAAAAGGAACACCTGCTGGATCAGGTGCGGGGCATGCTGGCGGAGCAGGGGAAAAAGTTGACTCCTGAGGCTTGGGAGACTCTGGGGCGGAAAACAGGATTTCAACTCCGGGAATCTGTTCAGGCCGTCGAGAAGGTGGTGATATTTGTCGGGGATAAAAATACCATCGACGAGGCGGATGTCGAAGCGGTGGTCGGAAAATCCAAGGAAGATACGGTTTTTCAGCTTATTGCGGCCCTGACGGAGAAGAATCTGGCGGGGAGCCTCCACATCTTCCAGGAATTGATCCTCCAGGGCGTGCCCTATCTGATGATCCTGGCCATGATCAGCCGGGAAATCCGGCATCTGCTTCAGGCGAAGCTCCTGCTTCGCTCCGGTGTCCTTCCGGCTTATCGGTTCGACATGGATTATGGCGCGTTCCAGAAAAAAATATATCCCTCACTGAAAGAGATGATTGTTCAGGCCGGGAAAAAAGACATGGGACTCGTCAGTCAGCACCCCTTTGCCGTCTATCAATCCCTGAAGAGTTCCCGGCGTTTCACCTATGAAGCATTGCTGGAGCACCTGGAGCAACTCGTGCAGATCGACATTCTCATGAAATCGACAGCCCGGGACGAACGGCTCTTAATTGAGCGCTTTCTGATTTCCGTCTGTTCCGGGAAATAGCCCGCCCCAGACGGTGCGGGGAGGCAAGGGATAAGGCCGACCCATCCCTGCTCATGCGACGACGTGTGCGACAAAAAAAGAATTGACTTCCCCCTTTGTTTTCTGCTACTTAGCTGTCGCCGTGTTGGCATGTCATAGGAGATAAAAAACCGAATCATATTATAAGGAAGGAGTACTGTAATGGAGATTAAGAACGTATGCGTATTGGGCGCCGGCCTTATGGGCAACGGCATTGCCCAGGTCTGTGCCCAGGCGGGTTTCAATGTGACCATGCGGGATATCGAGCAGCGGTTCATCGATAACGGCATGAACACCATCCGGAAGAACCTGAGCCGGGAAGTGGAAAAGGGCAAGCGGACCCAGGAAGATATGGACGCCGTCATGGCCCGGATCAAACCGACCCTCGACCTGAAAGAGGCGGCGGGGAACGCCGATGTCGTTGTCGAGGTCGTTGTGGAAGTTCTGAACATCAAGAAGCAGGTGTACAAGGAACTCCAGGAAGTCGTCCCGGCCCACTGCCTGTTCTTCACCAACACCTCCGGACTCAGCATCACCGAAATGGCGTCCCTTACGGATCGTCCGGACCGCTTCATCGGCACCCATTTCTTCAATCCCGTGCCGGTCATGAAACTTCTGGAACTGATCCTGGCCTATGAAACGTCGCAGGAAACGATGGAAATCGCAAAGGCCTGGGCCGAAAAACTCGGCAAGGAAGTGGTTGTCGTTAACGAAGGCCCCGCTTTCGTCGTCAATCGCGTGCTGTGCACCATGATCAACGAGGCTTTCTTCACCCTGGGTGACGGTCTGGCCACTCCGGAAGGCATCGACAAGGCCATGATGCTGGGCTGCAACCACCCGATCGGCCCCCTGGCCCTGGCCGACCTGATCGGCAACGACACGCTGCTCCACATCATGGAAGGTCTTCATGCGGAACTCGGCGACAAGTACCGTCCGGCTCCCGTTCTGGTGAAGCTGGTGCGCGCCGGCCGCCTGGGACGTAAATCCGGCAAGGGCGTTTACGATTATACAAAGAAGTAAATTCCTGAAGCTGCTTTAGATTTCTGAAAAACAGAAAGGGCGGGTCCGCACAGCGAACCCGCCCTTATCTTATTTTTCTCGTTCTGAGTCCTTCGCGATGCTCAAGGATAAACGCCGCGAAGAATCTAATCATATCATGATTTTATAGGTAGAGATCCTTCGGTTGGCGCTTCAGGATGACATTACAACAAAGCCTCTGCGCCGGGATGTCGTATGAAGTCAAGACGTTCCAATGATGTCATTTCGAGGAGCACACGCGACGAGAAATCTTGATACAAAACAAAACCAGGATTTCTCCCTGTGGTCGAAATGACAACAGCAGCAAGGATGACATGCCGGGCTCCGACCCGGCATCTAATCGCAGGGCGTTTCCTGCTGGAAATGGATTCCGGGTCGCGCTACGCTTGTCCGGAATGACTCCGTTTAAGCGTTCAAGTAAAAAAATTGCAGGCTTGAGTCTCCAGAAGGTGATCCTTTATTTGTTATCCGTGAGTTTTTCCTTCATCGCCTGGATGGTTTTTCTGTAATCGCCGCTGCCGAAAACGGCCGCCCCGGCCACAAAGACATCCGCCCCGGCTGCGGAAACGGTTTCAATGTTTTCCAGGGTAATGCCGCCGTCCACTTCCAAAATGACCGGTTGTGCCAGGGAGGCGATCATGTCCCGGGTTTTTTTAATCTTGGACACGGATGAGGCGATGAACTTCTGGCCGCCGAAACCGGGGTTGACCGTCATGACCAGCACCAGATCACACTCCGGAAGGATTTCTTCCAGGCATGAAACCGGCGTCGCCGGATTGAGCGATACCCCTGCTTTGATTCCCTTTTCCTTTATCCGGTTAACCGTCCGGTTCAGATGGGTTGCCGCTTCCACATGGACCGTCAGGAAGTCGCTTCCCGCGTCGGCGAAGGCGTCAATATAGCGGTCCGGGTCTTCGATCATGAGGTGGACGTCAAAGGGCAGGGCGGTCGTCTTTCTCAGGGCTTTCACGACGGCGGGACCGATGGTCAGATTCGGGACGAAATGGCCGTCCATCACGTCAATGTGAATCCAGTCCGCCCCGGCGGCTTCGACGGCCTTGATCTCTTCGGCCAGGCGCCCGAAATCGGCGGACAAAATGGAAGGGGCGATTTTTTTCATGGAATCCCTCTTGGTTTTCCCACCATGTCGGCTGGGAAGGTTTATTAAATCGTCATTCCGGCGCAGGCTGGAAGCTTTTTGCAGTTCGAATGACTGCCGGGTCGGAGCCTGGCATAACATCTTTGCTTCTGTTGTCATTTCGACCGTAGGGAGAAATCTTGCTTTCTTCCGCTCCCGTTATATTGAATGCATGTGAGAAATCTTTGTTTTGGCTTAAGATTTCTCGTCGCTGCGCTCCTCGAAATGATATCTGCATACTTTTTGTCATTCCGGCTTAGGGCGGAATCCATTTGCAGGGATCAAAGTCCTGGACGACGTTTGGAGTTTTTGTTCTATTTCAATCAAAAATCAAAGCGTTATCAACTATTTCCATATGCTTAATTACGACAAAGGGATACACCATGGCCGCCCTTCCGTCAAGGAGAAAAGCCCTTGACAGGGCCGGGGAAAATGAAGAAGATGCGCGCCATGATGATCCTGTACAACATAATCCTCTTTGCGGTCGCCCTGGT
>CAZTYA010000204.1:0-4371 GCA_964617255.1 uncultured Syntrophales bacterium | reverse complement strand
TTTTTTGAAGATCTTGCAGAAATAAAACTCTTGATGCGTTTCTAAAATATAGGAAGGGACCTGATCTCCAAGCTCCCCCTTGTCGACCTTTTTAAGTCCATGGTTGCAGACAGAACATCTTTTCAAAAGATGCTCTTTCTGAATGGTCAGGGCCAGTTTGGAGAAGACCTCCCCCAACTGATCTTCCCAATCATCGTTCGTGATCAGGATGGTTTCGAAATTCTCTTTGTCGTAATGGAGATCTTTTTTTCGGGTAAGCACGACGCGATGTTCGGCAAATGCCCGATTCCAAAGATCCTTGGTGGTTTTCCCCGCGTGGCATAGCGTGTCATACCCAAGAAACCGAAGCCATTTCGCCAGTTTGCCTAAGTTGTGATCGGTGATGAAACGGACGGGCTCAGAAAGGCTCCTCGGGCTTTTTGTCATCGCTGCTGATTTTTGTCTCTTCAATGGTTCTGACTTCCCGTCTCAAATCGCGGATGGTCTTATTCAGATGGGCGATGGTGCGACTCAAACGAAACCGTTCCACAATCCCCATACAGCCCATGAAAACAACCCCGATCAGACAGGAAATAAAAATAAGCATATAAGTCGGCCATTCAATGTAGAAAAAATCGTAATATTTCAGTTTAATGGGGATGGTGTTTTCCAGGGAGAACGTGATGACGAAAAGGATAAGAAGCATGATCAGAATGGTATAGACGACTTTCATATTAATCCTCCTGATAATATTTCTTGAAAAAAGGGATCAATTTCTCCCAGGTCTTGATCAAATCGTCCGGAATGACACGGACCTCTCCGATAATGGTCATAAAATTCGTATCCCCTATCCAACGCGGAACAACATGAATATGCACATGATCATCGACGCCGGCTCCCGCTGCTTTTCCCAGATTGATGCCGATATTGAACCCTTCCGGATGCAGACAATCCCCAAGAGATTTTATCGAGACATCGATTAATTGAAACATTTCCAGTTTTTCTTCCGGTGTCAGATCATCCAATTTACAGACGTGGCGGTAGGGAATAATCATCAAGTGACCGTTGATGTAGGGATAAAGATTGAGCATGACATAAGCCGTTTTCCCTTCCAGCAGGATCAAGTCCTCTTGACGCAGGGATTCTTTGCAGAACACACAACCATCGGGTTTGTCGGATTTGAGATAAGTCATTCTCCAGGGGGCGTAAATTGCTTTCATATCGCTTCCATCATTGATTGGATTTAATCCTTTTCAGGGAATTTCCAGGATTTCAAATTCGATGCGGTCACTTATATCAATTATCCCGACCGTATTAAAGGGTAAATATCGATTATCTGTTGCGGATCCCGGATTAAAGAGAATCATGCCGTCGTTTTTCGACATGGCGGGATCATGGGTATGCCCATGGATCAGACAGTCAACATGGCCGAAAAATTTTACGACTTTTTCGGTTAGATTGGTCGTCATCCCCCAGCCCTTGACTTTATTGATATCATGGATCAGGGCAAAACGGAATCCATTGACTTCGAAGGCCATCTTTTCCGGGTAACACTTATGCAGCGCAAGGGGATCCATGTTACCACAGACCACTTTTAACTCTCTGCCGCCGAACATGTCCAGCGCGCCTGGCGAAACGACATCACCGGCATGAATAATCAAATCCGCATCCTTGAACAACTCGGCAACGATTCCGGCAAAACGCTTATCATAACCATACAGATGGGTATCCGAAATAACACCTGCTTTCAAAACCCCAACCTCCCTGATAAGGGCTGCGATTATATCGACATGAACCAAAAATACAAGCTTTTTATCCTCTTAAACCTTCTATTCATCAGCCGGATAATATTTGACAATCATCATTCGTCTCGGTATTAATGATCATCATTCCTCTTAGGCAGACAATCATGATCGAACATACTCTCGATAAGCTGGCAGAAAAAATATTGGGGCTGGATGAAGCATCGCTGGCGCTTCTCTGGGATAAGTACAAGACGAAAATGGACCATTTTGATCGATCAAAGGAATGGGAAAAGTCGGTGATCATTTTCTTTATTATCAATGCCGTTCGGGCCAAGAACCATATTTTCAACGAACATGTCCTGGAGGAAGAACCGTTGAAAAAGGATGCTCAGAAAATGGCGCCGCAGCGGAAAACCCCTGCATTGAGAATCATCAAATGATCGATTTCGATACTGCCAAAACCAGAATTGATTTCTTAAGGAACACCATCCGTTATCACAACGAACGGTATTATCGCTTTGATGCGCCTGAAATATCCGATGCCGAATATGATCGTTTGATGGTTGAGTTGATTCAACTCGAACATCAATACCCTTCTCTGCTGACGCCTGATTCTCCGACCCAGAGAGTCGGGGCGAAACCCCTGGAAAAATTTGCTTCCGTACGTCACCTGACCCCCATGCTGAGTCTCGGCAACGCTTTTTCTGATGAGGAGATCGTTCAGTTCGACGAACGGATCAAGCGTGCCATCCATTTCACCGGGGATATTCGTTACATCGTTGAACCCAAGCTCGATGGTCTGGCTGTAAATTTGATCTACGAAGACGGTGTGCTGAAGCAGGGGGCAACGCGGGGCGACGGTGAAACCGGAGAAGATGTCACGCTGAACATCAAAACCATCCGTTCTTTACCGCTCCGGCTTAAGCATGCAGCGGATCAGCCCCTACCCGATCTGATCGAAATCCGGGGAGAAGTATGCATCGATGTGGAGGGTTTCAAAAAGCTGAATCTGCGCCGCGTGGAAGACGGTGAGCCGCCTTTTGCCAATCCCCGCAACGCCGCCGCGGGTTCCTTACGTCAACTTGACTCTAAGATTACGGCAAAACGCCCGCTGATCATCTACATGTATGCGATCGGGCAGGCTGGTGGTCTTTCCTTAAGCAGCCAGAAACAGGCCCTGCAACAGCTTTCCGACTGGGGTTTCCCCGTGAATCCGCAGGTGGAAGAAGCCCATAACATCTCGGATTGTATCGATTATTACCATCGGCTGATGGAAGGGAGAGAAAATCTGGCCTATGAAATCGACGGCATCGTCATCAAAGTGGATTCCTTTGAACTTCAGAACCAGTTGGGATTTGTCTCCCGCAGTCCCCGCTGGGCTATCGCCTGCAAATTCCCCGCGCGCCAGGAAACGACGCTGATCGAAGATATCATTGTCCAGGTGGGAAGAACCGGCGTTTTAACGCCTGTGGCAATTTTGAAGCCGATTTCCGTCGGTGGTGTCATGGTCAGCCGGGCCACTTTGCATAACCTGAACGAAATCCGAAAGAAAGATATTTTAATCGGTGACACGGTTGTGGTTCAGCGTGCCGGCGACGTAATTCCGGAAGTCGTCCGTGTATTGAACGAACAGCGAACCGGCGTGGAAATACCCTTCCAGATGCCTTCCCGTTGTCCCGAATGCGGATCGGAAGTCGTTCAACTGGAAGATGAAGCCGCCCATCGTTGCATCGGACTGGCCTGTCCGGCGCAAATTAAAGAAAGAATTAAGCACTTTGCCTGCCGCGCCGGGATGGATATTGAAGGACTGGGCGACAAATTGGTCTCTCAGTTGGTGGACAAAAAATTGATTCACGATCCGGCCGATCTTTACTTTTTGAAGAAGAGTGATTTCATCGATCTCGACCGACTCGCCGACAAATCGGCGGATAATTTGATCACAGCTCTTGAAAAGTCTAAGACCACAACATTGGATAAGCTGATTTTCGCTTTAGGTATTCGCCATGTCGGTGAACATGTATCCCGAATTTTGGCCGGCGAATTCAAATCTCTGGATAATATCGCTCAGGCTAAGGAAGACGAATTGCTGCGGATTCGCGATATCGGTCCTGAAGTAGCCCGCAGCATCACCCGGTTTTTCCAGGAGCCGCAAAACATGCTTGTTCTTGATAAGCTGAAATCCGCTGGAATTCATTTCAAGACTACCGCAACGGTGGCGTCCACATCCATCTCTGGGAAATCATTTGTGTTCACAGGGACTTTACAATCCCTTGCCCGAGAAGAGGCAAAGCGGCTGGTTTTGTCCAGAGGCGGATTGGTCCATTCCTCCATATCTCCGAAGACGGACTATGTTGTTGCCGGGGAAGCGGCCGGTTCAAAACTGGAGAAAGCTATCAAACATAATCTGAACATTTTATCGGAAGAGCAATTTCTGAAAATGATCAGTTCATGACGGCATCATCTGAAATACGCGTCCGCGTGGTGCTTTCCGGTCTGGTACAGGGGGTTTTTTTCCGGCATTACACACGGAAAAAAGCCATCACGTATGGCCTGACCGGCTGGGTTAAAAACCTCCCGGACGGCCGTGTTGAAGCCTTGCTGGAGGGAACGGAGTCACAGGTGGCCATGATGCTGGAGTGGTGCCGGA
>CAZTYA010000203.1:0-4388 GCA_964617255.1 uncultured Syntrophales bacterium | reverse complement strand
CGTGATGGGAATATTGGCGGCATACGCCCTGTTTTCTTTTGGCGCGGACTTAAAGCTCCGTTTTCCTGAAAACATCGCGTTGAGCCTGGCAGGATTGCTGATGGTCCTTTTATCTTATCGACTGATTAAGGCCGGGATACCCCAGACGGCTCTTTTTTATGGCTATGCTTTGCTCATTCTGCTCGGTTCCTGGCTCTTATGCTGATAATTAAAAGCTTTGAAATTCGAAATAAACTCGGTCTTCATGCCCGGGCGGCCGCAAAAATCGTCAACGTCGCCGCCGCTTACGAGGCTGACATTTTTTTAGAGCGGGATGGCATTGAGGTCAACGGCAAGAGCCTCCTCGGCATTTTGAACTTGGCATGCCCCAAGGGCAGTATCGTTTCCATCAAGGCTGAGGGCCCGGATGCGGACCAGGCCATGGATAACCTGCGCAAATTGATCGAGGATAAATTCGGAGAAGATTAATGATTCTCGAAGATGATTCTGTAAAACGTACGCTTGTCTTGAAGGGGTTGGGGGTTTCCCCTGGCATCGTCATCGGGAAGGCTTATATCTTCAATCAGTTCGATGCCCAGATCAAATTCTATAAACTCGAGGATGAATCGCTCATTCAGAAAGAAATCGATCGTCTGATGATCGCCCTGGACGAATCGGAAAAACAGCTGGAAGTCATCAAGAATAAACTGAGAGAGGCCGGTGGCGAGGAACCGTCGATCATCATCGATGTTCACATCATGATCCTGCGGGATAAAATGTTTGTGAAACATACGATTGATAATATCCACGACAAAAAGGTCAATGCCGAATGGGCACTCAGCATGACGATCGATCATTACAAGAAACTTTTTGATAAGGTCGAAGATGAATACCTCCGGGGGCGTTACTATGACATCCAGTATGTGGGCCGTCGGGTAATCCGTAATCTATCGGGTGGCAAAAAGGAAGTCATGACCGATATCGGGGAAGGCGTCATCGTGATTGCCTCCGATCTTTCCCCGGCGGATACAGCTCAGATGATGTTTCACAAAGTACTGGGGTTTGCCACAGATATCGGCGGCAGAACATCCCACACGGCGATTGTCGCGCAGTCGATAGAGATTCCGGCCGTTGTCGGTCTCGAGTACATCACGAAAGTAGTTCGAACCAACGATGACGTGATTCTCGACGGTGCCACGGGACTTGTGATCGTCCACCCCGATCCGGAGATCCTGAACCGTTATGAGGAAAAACGCCGGCATTTTCTTGACCTGCGCGAGGATTTCCTCCAGTTTGCGAAGTTGCCCGCCATAACGAAAGACAACAAGCGAATCGAAATTGGCGGCAATATCGAGTTTGTCGAAGAAATCCCCTCGGCGGTATCGCACGGGGCGGAAGGGATCGGTCTCTACCGAACGGAATTCATTTATCTCAACCGGGAACAGTTGCCTACGGAAGAGGACCACTTCCAGATCTACCGCCAAGTGGTTGAGTCCCAGGGGATCGGCTGGTCAACGATCCGCACCTTCGACCTGGGTGGCGACAAATTTTTCTCCCGTCCTAAGCTGGCCAAGGAAATGAACCCTCAGATGGGACTGCGGGCGATCCGTTTCTGTCTTAAAGAAATTGAAATGTTCAAAACGCAGATACGTGCCATCATCCGGGCGAGCGCCTACGGCAAGGTCAAGATTCTTTTCCCCATGATCTCGGGTATGGAAGAAATTCTTCAGGCAAAACGAATATATAACGACGTCAAGGCCGATCTTCAGACTCAGGGCATTCCCTTTGGCGAGGATATTCAGATCGGAGTCATGATCGAGGTTCCCTCGGCGGTGATCATTGCCGACGCACTGGCCAAAGAAGTCGATTTCTTCAGCATCGGGACCAACGACCTGATCCAGTATGTGCTGGCTATCGACCGGATCAACGAAAGGGTAACCTATCTTTATGAACCCCTGCACCCGGCAGTGCTTCGCATGATCCGGCAAACCGTCGATGCGGGCCATAACGCCGGTATCTCTGTCGCGATGTGCGGTGAAATGGCCGGTGAACCTCTCTACGGCATGATCCTGCTGGGTTTGGAGCTGGATGAACTGAGTATGAATCCCACGCTCATCCCCCGGGTAAAAAAAATCATCCGAGAGACGACCGTTGCTGAGTCCAAGGAGTTGCTGCAGCGGGTTATGAATTTTTCATCAGCCGTTGAAGTCCGGGAGTACGTCGAAAAGACCATGAGGGAGAGATTTCCCGGGGAATTTTCCGCTGCATAATCTGCATCGGATTAATTTAGTGTGAAACGTCTGCCCCGTGCGTGATGCGGGTTGTCGAGAGGAATGATGCACGTGTCCGTTCAGCCGTTCCAGCACACCGAAAACGGAAATCATCAGGAAAAGATCATCAAGCCGAACATTGGCGCTTTCGGAGACGGATTCGTTAAAAACATCTCCCGTCGCGTCCGGTTCATGGAAGAGCAGGCGCAGGCAATCCGGCATCTCGCTTCCCAGGGTATTGTCGTCTATGCTCTGAAGAACAAGAGCCGACTGAACAGTCTGCTGCTTAAGGAAATCACCCTTCTCCAGGGGCTTCCCGTGCCCCTGTGGTCCCTGGGCGAAGACCCCGCTCTTACCGATCTTCCCGACGCCATACGCAACGCCACGACTAAGCCGGAAACGACCGTTGATATGGACATCCTGACACGCGAAAACGCCGTGGTCCATCTTGGCAGTTCCCGCCTGGTCAATGACCCGGCGGTGGAAACGGCGCTCCAGGAACTGATCCAATTGCAGGAAAAATCGCCCCGTCCCGTTTTACTGGTTCCGCTGCTGATTTCTTACGGCCGGCGCCGGGATATCCAGGATGAAAGCCTCTACAACATCCTTTTCGGTCAACACGACGATGTTGGTCCCATCCGTCGCTTGATCACCCTGCTGCGCTATGCCGACAAGGTTTCGGTCATTGCCGCCGAATCTGTGAATCTACAAACCTATCTGTCAGAGCACAGAGGGATGGCCCGGGAAGAACGCCTGATCCGTCTCCGGGGGGACCTGATCGATCGGATCGATGAGGAACGGGAAACGACGGTCGGCCCCGTGCTCAAGTCCCGCCCGGAATTTATCAATATGATTCTGCAGGATCAGGATTTCAACAATTATCTGCGCCAGGTGGAGGGGAAAGAAAAGAAGCCGCTGCCTGTTCTTTTAAAGGAATCGAGGCGTTACCTTAACGAAATTGCCGCCGATTACAGCGAAGTCATTGTTGAGTTCTGGGACAAGGTCCTGACCTGGCTGTGGAAGAACATCTACGACGGGGTGATCATCGACCGCAAAGGCATGGCCCGGGTTCGGAATATTTCCAAGGAAATGCCCCTGGTAGTCGTCCCCTGCCATCGCAGCCACATTGACTATCTGCTTTTGTCCTATGTTTTTTACAAGGAGAACATTCAGTTACCCTTCGTCGCCGCCGGGATCAATCTCTCGTTCTGGCCTATCGGCTATATCTTCAGGAAATCCGGGGCTTTTTTCATCCGCCGGTCCTTTAAGGGGCTTGATCTCTACAGTGAAGTATTTGCCCGCTATGTCAAAGCCATGCTGAATGAAAGGATGCCCATCGAATTTTTTATCGAGGGCGGACGGAGCCGCACAGGGAAGATGGTTATGCCCAAGTTCGGGTTGCTCTCGATGATTCTTAAGGCTTACCAGCAAAGGGGCGAAGGCAACCTGGGGATTATCCCCGTCTATATCGGTTATGACCGTGTGATCGAGGAAAAATCCTACATCAAGGAACTGGAGGGCGCGACCAAAACCAATGAAAGGGCCTCCGATGTGATCCGGAGCCGCAAGGTCGTGAAAAAGCGCTACGGTCATGTCTATGTGAACGTGGGCGAACCGATTCTCTTCAAAGAATATATGGAAAAACAGGGTGTTGCCCTGGATGCGCTGGATGACCGAGAGCGTCAGGCGCTGTATCGTAAGATCAGTTATGAGATCGCCCTGGCGATCAACCGGGTTTCCGTGGTGACTCCCAGTGCGCTGGCCGCAGCCGCTTTTTTAGCCCATGACCGGAAAGGTATCCGCCATGATCGCTGGCAATTCACCCTGGATGCCTTTCAGGATTATCTGACCTATTGTCATGCGCCCTTTTCCGTGACCTTTGAACGGGAATATCAGGCCATGGACAAGGCCGTGGCGCTTTTCGTCCGGGAAGAGATGATCGCGGTGGACGGTGCAGGGCAGGGTGCGGCGGCACAGAGCGAGGCGATCTACACCCTCCAGGCGGAAAAGCGTCTGAGCATGGATTATTACAAGAATATGATCGTCCATTATTTCCTCCCCGTTGCTTTTGTCGGGTTGTCCGCCTTCACCACCAGCGATAACAGTATTACTTTTGCGACCCTATCCGGTGATTACGCA
>CAZTYA010000202.1:0-4410 GCA_964617255.1 uncultured Syntrophales bacterium | reverse complement strand
ATTCGGGTTCCGTCGTGCCCTCGTAGGGATGTTCCGGTTTTGCGGCCTTGTACCAGGCATGGGTGGCTTCTTCCGTGATCTTGGTTTCGTCAATCGGCAATACCTTGGAAAGGTCTCTGCCTTTGATGATGCCACGGGGGAAGAGCAGGTTGGTCCAGTCGTCATCCTGGGGGAATCCGCCGTAGGCAAGGTAGTTGGGAACACCCGCGCCGATGCCGGCGGCGCCTTCGCCCTTGTAGTAGGTGGCGGCCAGGAGTACGTCGGGGATGTAAGCGGTTTCCACGAAATTTTTGAGCTCATGCAGACGGAAACGGTATTCGCCAAGGCGCGCCGCATCCATGGCATCCATGGCGCAGGTGACGCCGCCGACGACCAGGGTCTGCGGATGGGGGTTCTTGCCGCCGAAGATGGCCATCATCTGGGCGCCGAGTTTCGAGACCTGCAGGGCATCCAAATAATGGGATACGATGATCAGATTGGCTTCTGCCGGCAGCTTGTAGGAGGGATTTCCCCAGTAAGCATTGGCGAAGGGACCGAGGCGACCCGACTGGACGAATTTGGTCAGTCTGGCCTGTACCGCTTTATAGTGTGTTTCCGAACAGTTGTAAGGATTGGCGCAATAGGCTTTGGCCATCTCGACGGCTTTACGGGGATCCGCCGACAGGGCGCTGACCACATCGACCCAGTCCAGACCATGGAGATGATAAAAGTGCATGATATGGTCGGTCAGATACTGGGCGCCATTGATCAGATTGCGGATAATTCTCGCGTTTGCCGGCGGTTTGATGCCGAAGGCGTCTTCGCAGGCTAAAATGCTGGCTTCGTAATGCGCATAGGTGCAGACGCCGCAAAAGCGCTGGACCATCAAGCCGGCATCCCGGGGATCCCTGCCCTTCAGGATGGTTTCAATGCCGCGCCAGAGCGTGATGCTGCTCCAGGCGTCCCGGATGACCTGATTGTCGTCGACTTCCACTTCTATTCTTAAATGACCTTCGATCCTCGTAATGGGATCGACGATGATTCTTTTGGCCATGTTGTTCCTCCCGCTATGTATTTAACCCAAGGGTTATTGATTATTTGTCGTCTCTGTGTACGGATGAAGTCAACCCGGCGTGAATGGCGATGCCGGCTACCGTCGCACCCACGAGGGCCGCACCGATGGTATCGACCGTCTTTTCGCCGCCGCCGATTGTATCTTCGTGGATCGGTTTCTCCAGCGGTTTCATCGTATCCCAGAAATCCGGTTCCGTGCAGCCTATGCAGCCGTGACCGGCCATGATGGGCCAGGAAATGGCGTCATTGAAGCGTACGCGGCTGCAGTTGGCGAAGGTATAAGGTCCTTTACAGCCGACCTTGTACAGACACCAGCCCTTCTTCTGACCGGCGTCGCCCCATTCTTCGACGAATTCCGCTGCGTCATAATGAGGTCTGCGTTCACAGTAATCGTGAATACGCTTGCCGTAAGCCCAGATTGGTCTGCCTAATCCATCCACTGCGGGAAGGCCGCCGAACATGAGGTAGTGGAGGACCGTGCCTACGAAGTTCGTCGGGTTGGGCGGACAGCCGGCGATGTTGACCGTCGAGATACCGAGAGCCTTGCCGACACCGACGCAGTCCGTCGGGTTCGGATCGGCTGCGGGAACGTTGCCGTAGGCAGAGCAACTGCCGATGCAGATGTTCAACGCCGCCTTGGAAGTGACTTCCTTGGCGAGCTCGAGGCCGGTTTTCCCCTTGGGACCCAGGGTCAGGTATTTGCCGTCCATGGCCAGGGGAATCGCCCCTTCGATGACGCAGACAAACTGACCCGGGAAATCGTGCAGGGCCTTTTCCAGGCAGGCTTCCGCCTGATGACCGGCGGCCGCCATAAGGGTTTCATGGTATTCAAGAGATATGGTGTCCAGAAGAATGTCATCGACATTCGGATAAGAAGAACGGAGCAGCGCCTCGCTGCAGCCGGTACATTCCGCAAAATGCAGCCAAACAACGGGGAGACGATTGAACTGTTCCGCCGCCTGGGCCACCATGGGTTTGAACATCGGAGGCAGCATCAGAGCCGCCGTCATCATCGATGTCCACTTCAGGAAGCTTCTTCTGCTGATCCCCCGCTCTTTCAGCATGGTGGTGAAATCCTCCACCGGCGCCGGCAACGTCCGGCCCATTTCTTCCAGGTGGACCTTGCAGTGCTTCATCAGCGCCCGGTAGTGCTTTTCTGCCGGATGTTGATTACCCAAACTTTTCAAAATATCCATATTACCTCCTTCAAAGTAATAGAGTTCCCATCCTTGAATCTATTGACGCACGTCTCTGCCTGACAATTTTTTTATAAGGGTTTCTTCGAGGAGGCAAGGGTATGGGGCGCAGTACTACATGGGAAATGGGACAATGGGGTGATCTTCGGGTTTCGATGCCCTGCAACAGAAGATCCGCGGGTCAACAGAAATGGTTGCGAATGATCAGGCAATACCGGAACAGGTAGCAGATGTGGCATTACCGACTTCCGGAACTTTATTACCGGACCGGGTTATAAAAAGCAAGAGAAAGATTACTGGCGGCTACAAAAAATAACTTTATAAAAAAGCACGATAAAAAGATGCTTATTCACCGACGTTATTCCACTCTCGCCAGGCCATGGGTGAAAACCCTTTTCCCTGCAGGATGACGTCCAGATGGGCGAGGCTGATGCCTGTGAGGTCGGGATCCATGTCTTTGAGGCTTTCTGACCGGTTGACGGTGATGAGATATTTCCGGCACTTCTCGCAGATATAGGCGGAGTTTTCCTTATCGTCTTCCACAAACAGGTAGGTTGTGTTTTCCGGGGATTCATGTTCACACCAGGGGCATTGGGGGCGGGGATAAGTCCATTCATGGTGGCAGCAGGCGCAGTGCAGCCAGCGCTGCCCATTGATCCGAATGAAGGCCAGTATGGGAAAGCTTCCACACACGGGGCAATAACCCTTGTCCCAGGGAAGGTCGGCGATTTTTTCCATCATTTCCTGAGCGCGCCCGGTTAGAATGACGCGCTTGACGGTATTGACCAGCAAAAACAACACCGCGGGCTCAACGGAAATGTCGGTTGTCCAGGCGGGAGCCTCTGCGGCAACAGGCATTTCGGAAGGCAGAAAAAGTTCCAAAAATTCAACGGGATTTTGTTGGAAAAACAGCGTCAGCTGATCCATCTGTCCGGCGAGATGCGGCAGCCCCTCCCGGATGGCATCGGCGACTGAAAAAGTCATTTCCTGCCAGGGATCTTCCGGAAAAAACAGGGTGTGCTGCTTGATGAGGGGAATCCCACCCCGGGTTTTCAATTGATCCGGAGAAAGGTCTTTTTGCTTGTCGACTGTTTTTTCCTGCAGGGCATGTTCCATGAGGCGCACGGGACCGAAAGCATCCAGGAGTGTGCTGATATGGGGCTTTTCGGTTTTAAGGCGGCCAAGGTCCTCCTTAAATAGTGTGATTCGATCGTCGCTGCTTCCCATGGTCAATGATCCTTTCAAAGTGTAAATAAATCTCGGTGAATGAGTCGGAGAGATCTCCAACGCAAAATCGGGGCAAGCATATCATGCCTGCCCCGATACGTTAAGAATTAAAATGCGTGAATTTTAATGATCCTGTTTTGCCGCGTATTTCCTCTAATGGCCGTGGGGTTTGCTTTCCTCACCAGAAACGATGAGAGTTCCATGCTCCTCCATCTCCTTGAGCCACTTCGGGTGCTGCTTCTTCACCCACCCCCGGGTTACCCAGCCCGAAAACATCGCCGGGGCCGAACCGGGGGAACCGATCGTCCCCAGGTACAGGTGAATGAAGAAGAATGCGAAGATCGTCACAAAGCCCAGGGCATGCAGCACATACATCCACCGCACCAGCGCCGCAGGGAAACTCAGCGGAAACCACATGATCAGCCCCGTCAGCACCATGATGATCCCGAAACCCGCCACCACCAGGAAGAAGGCCTTCTGCCCGGGATTGTACTTCCCGACCTCGGGGACCTTATCCACATGCCACAGGTAGCCGCCGGCCGCCTTGATCCATTCGATGTCCTCAGGAAACGAAAAGACGCCCGCTTCCTTCCACCACATGCGAATCGTAAAATACAGGGCCACACCAAAGAACAGCCCGCCGAAATTGTGAACATATTTCAGCGCCCGCAGGCCACCCATCATGTCACCAATGAAATTGAAGGAGTGAAACATCATCCCCAAACCGGTGATGCACAAAAGGAGGCAGGAAAGCGCCAGACTCCAGTGTACGACGCGCTCAAACGCATCCGTTGCCTTAATTAATCCTTTTTTCATCTCTTTCACCCCTTCCTTTATTGATTGTCCTCATCCGGGGTCTTCGGACCGTGGATGATGTAGTGGAGGAACGACCCTGCCAGGACACCGCCCGCGGCAAGGAGACTCAGGGGTTTCA
>CAZTYA010000201.1:0-4412 GCA_964617255.1 uncultured Syntrophales bacterium | reverse complement strand
TCCTCGAGGGGGGAATGGGATGTTTCGAACACCGTTACGATTATTTTTAAAATCGCCGGCACCGGCTGCCGTTCCAGCCAACGCTTGCACCGAATCTTTTCTGGTTATACCCAAGCGGATTATCCGTACCACCCTTTTTCTCATGATCCTCCTTTTAATGGTTGGTCTGATTACCCTTTCCACAGGCGGGGGTGAAATCTCCTTTTCGCCTTTGATCAAGCTTCTTTCTACTGTTGGCCCTGACTCAAAATCCAGCCTGGACTCGACCGAGGCAACGATTCTGTTTTCCATTCGCCTTCCCCGTGTTTTGTTTGCCGGTATCGTTGGGGCCGCTCTGTCTTCATCGGGAGTGATTTTTCAGGCACTGCTCCGCAATCCTCTGGCTGATCCCTATATCCTCGGTATTTCCGGCGGCGCCGCCCTGGGGGCTGTTATCGGGATCATCATCGGTGTAACCTTTCTCCCTCTGGGCACGACAGGATTGGCCTTTGCCGGTGCATTGATTACCATCGTCCTCATCTTCACCGTATCGAGAACAAAAAACGACCATCCTAACAACACCCTTCTGCTGACGGGCGTGATCATCAATGCCTTCTTTTCCGCCCTGATCATGTTCCTTGTTTCCACCAGCAGCAGTGACCACCTCCATAGCGTCTTCTTCTGGCTGATGGGCGATCTGAGCCTGGTCGAGGGAAACGAGATCCTGTTGACCGGCATCACGATGCTGGGGGGATGTCTGGTGATGTTCATGCACGCCAGACCGCTGAATCTTTTAACCCTCGGCGAAGAGACAGCCATGCAGTTGGGTGTGGACACAAAACGGACAAAGGCTATTCTCCTTGTGACCGCTTCCCTGGTTACAGCCGTAGCCGTTTCCGCCAGCGGCACCATCGGGTTCGTCGGTCTGATCATCCCCCACATGTTGAGATTGATGCTGGGTTCCGATCACCGGCTCCTTTTACCGGCGTCGGTCCTGTTCGGCGCCTCTTTTCTGATCGTGACGGATACGATCGCCCGTACCATCCTGGCACCGATTGAATTGCCTGTCGGCGTGGTGACGGCCCTATGCGGCGCCCCCTATTTCATCTACCTCCTGCATCGGAGGACCATCTCATCATGACCCTCTTGCAGCTTGATCATATCCGTTTCGCCTACAATGGATCTCCCGTCATACGAGACATCTCTTTTTCCATCGAAAAGGGCGATTTGCTGGGGTTGATCGGACCCAACGGTTCCGGCAAAACCACACTTCTCAAACTGATCGACGGCATTCTCCAGCCTGCGCAGGGGGCGATCCGGATTCTCGGCGCGCCCGTACAAAAGATGAAACACATGGATCTGGCGAAAATCATAGCCGTGGTCCCTCAGGTTTCACCTCTGCTTTTCCCCTTTACAGTTCAAGAGGTTGTCCTGATGGGCCGGGCGCCACATCTGGGCACATGGCGTTTCGAAGGAGAAAAAGATTACGAGATCGTCAAGCTGGCGATGGAGAAAACCGACACATTAACCCTGGCCGGGCGGAATATGAACCGGCTGAGCGGAGGCGAAACACACCGGGTACTAATAGCCCGCGCCCTGGCCCAGCAACCGCAAATTCTCCTTTTGGACGAGCCCACGGCCTTTCTGGACATCCGCCACCAGATCGACTTCCTGAACCTGATTCATGCGCTGAACAAGGAACAGGGTCTGACGGTGATCGCCGTGACCCATGACATTAATCTTGCGTCACTTTACTGCAAACGGATCGCTCTGCTGAAGGAGGGACAAATCCAGGCCATCGGCCGACCCGAGGAAGTCGTGACGGAAGAACAAATTCAAGCTGTTTATCATACACCCGTGATCGTCGATCGCCATCCCGTGACCGGTCGACCCCGGGTGACGCCGAGAAGAGAGGAGCCGTCGGATAACGGAAACCGGTAAGAGCCGGTGCTGCCCCGCAACTGTGAGCGGAACGAAACCCGGTGTAGCCACTGATTTTCAGACAAGGAAATCGGGAAGGGTCGGGGAGTAGGAAACAGCCGCAAGCCAGGAGACGCATCCGATGGGAAAATAACCCCATTCCCGAGGGGGAAAAAGGAGAAAACAGATGAAAAGAATCGGTTTATGGTTTTGGTCAGCGGTACTGGTCTTTCTTGTTTTACAACCGAACGCGTTTTCAGCAGCCTTGCCGGGCCAAAACCCGGCGGAGGTTCCGCAAATGGAAGAGGTGGTCGTTACAGCCACAAAAATTCCCGAAAAACGCAAAGACATTCCGAATGCGGTTATCGTCAAGGATGAGAGCGATGTCCAGGCTTCAGGGGCAAAATCAATCGGCGAACTCCTGGCCAACGAGCCGGGTATCGACTGGCGAAGCTATGGCAACTTTGGCGGAGCTGCCCAGGAAATACAGATACGTGGGATGCGGGGCAACGGGACACAGGTCCTTGTCAACGGCGTCAATGTCAATTCGCCATCCCTGGGACTGGCGGATGTCGGCAAAATTCCCCTCAACAGCATCGAGCGGATTGAAGTGATCAAGGGTTCCGGATCTCTTCTCTATGGCTCGGGTGCGATGGGGGGCGTTGTCAATATCCTGACAAAACGACCCGACCGGGACAAGGTGGACCTGAAAATCGGGGCCGGTTACGGCTCACAGGAAACATACCGCCTGTGGGCCGAACAGGGCATGTTTGCCGCCGGCGATTTCGGCTACTATTTAACCGCCAATCGTGCGGAAACGAACGGCTTTCGTTCAAACAGCGATCTCCGCCAGAACGACGTCTCACTAAACCTGGTCCTTGAAAAAAACGAGGCTTTTGATGTCAGTCTCTATGGGGATTATCTGGACCGGACCTATGGTATGCCGGGCGTCAAGCCGCCCAGAGGTACCGCGGCCTATTATCGAAACGGCAAGAAGTTTTACGACGACGAAGCGGCCGGCCTTCTGGATTACAGTGAGGACAAGGACGGGCACGTTGCGCTGGAGGTCAAGGGGAAACCCCTTCCATGGATCGGTTATGCCGTCAAAGGCTATTACACCCATATGGAGAATCACAACTACAACCGTTACGCCTACAACGGCACCGGAAATGAAAACTGGGTGACCAACGAGGTGAAAGGAACGGACGGGCATGTGGATTTGTATCCCTTTGCCGGGGCCACACTTCTGCTGGGTGGGGAGTATAAAGACTTCAACTGGAAAAACGAAACCCGCCCGCTGGACAGCTTCGGCCGTCAAACGGGCAAAACGACCAGTCGCGCCCATCTTTACACCCGCGGTTTCTTCACAGAAGCCCAATACCGACCTTCGGACGTCTGGAAGGTATTTGCCGGTATCCGACGCGAAGAACATTCCGTGTTCGGTTCTGAAAACTTGCCCTTATTCGGCCTGATCATCAATCCCTGGCCGGACGCCGCATTAAAAGTCAACCATGGCAAGCATTTTCTGGCCCCCACACCCAATGATTTGTACTGGCCGGCGGATCCCTATACAAAGGGAAATCCGGATCTAAAACCAGAAACTGGCTGGCACACGGATGTCACCTGGGAACAAACCTTTCCACGAAACAAAGTCTTTACCGCTGTCTCTTATTTCCGTTGGGATGTAGATGACAAAATTCAGTGGGAACCGGATGCCAACGGTGTTTTCAGTCCCATCAACCTGGCCGGCTATGAGGCACAGGGAATTGAGGCGGAGATCAAAATCGGCCCCTTTTATAATCTGACCCTGGGGTTGAGTTATACCTACCTGGATGCGGAAGAAGAGAATCGCGCCTATACTCGGCAGAACTACTGGCCCCCGGATTTTCAATACATGATGGTGAGCCGCCGTGCGGCCTATACACCGGACGGTCTGTTCAAGGGGAATTTGACCTATCAGAACGATTTCGGCCTGACCGCAACGGCGACGGTTCGATATGTGAGCGACCGGGTGGTTTACCACACGGAGACAACGGTTTATCCGGATACCCACACTGTAACCTATACCCTGGATTCCTACTGGACGGCGGATATCATGCTGGAACAGCGCATCAAGAAACACTATGTTTTTTCGCTGGCAGTCAGCAACCTGGCAGATGCGGATTACGATACCCATATGGGCAACTTTTATGACAGCACCATGCAAGGATTCTGGTGCCGTTATCCCAGCGCAGGCCGATCCATCTTTGTGGGCCTGACTTATGAATTTTAACCAGCAGGCCCCTGCCGTGCGGAACCATTTTTTAAGATAGAAAGCCATTGATGAGGATCTCAGGAAAAGACATGACGATTCTGAGAGTTGACGAAGAAATAGCCGAACCCTCTTCTTCGCAGGCAAGACCGCCTTTCTTTTTGATGACGGCACTCTCGCTGCTGATTCATGCTCTTTTTCTGGGAATGCTCTTTATGGCATCAGAAAACCCTTTTCTCCATGAAACAGCTGCGAGAAAGCT
>CAZTYA010000200.1:0-4427 GCA_964617255.1 uncultured Syntrophales bacterium | reverse complement strand
TTATACCAACTCCACTGATTTGAATGTATCCTCGATTCACCCCCCCCTTGAACGGTTGCGGTTGGAGGGGACTTTCCATCCTTTTTTCGGCGGCGGGGCGATTTCCCACCTCTGGCTCGGAGAAACGGGGCCGTCCGGGGCAACACTTGCAGAACTGGTCGTTCACGTATACCGCCAATCCACTTGCCGTGTTGTGACCTTTTCCCCGGAGTTTACGATCTGTTCGGTATGCCGGTCAATCCGACGGGGACTACAGCAGAAGTGTGACACCTGCAACACCGATGCCGTGGATTCCATTGCCCGCATTACCCAATATTTCAGCAGAACATCCGGCTGGAACCGTGGTAAGATAGGAGAGTTAAAGGCCCGTTATCGGTACACGTCTTCTTCGTTTAACGGGGATATATAAACACATCGACATCACGTAATACGAAAAATGATGATGAATTGCTTTGGATTAATTAAGAAAATGGCGATTCTGTTTTTCTTGTCGGGGATGATTTGCCTTTCATTTGTCGCCCTGGCTCGCGCCGAACTGACGATTGAGGATGAAAAGAAACTGGGACAGGAATTTTATGACAAGATGGCCAAAAATGATTTCCTGATCCAGGAAAAAAGGATGAATGACTACATCACGAAAGTCGGGACGACGGTATTGAATTCCGTAAAAAATCCCCTGTTTGATTATCGCTTTTCCATTGTTAAAGATTCGTCGGTCAATGCATTCGCAACACCGGGCGGATACGTGTATGTGAATCGCGGATTGATTGCCCTGGTTGATACGGAAGGGGAACTGGCGGCGGTTCTGGCGCATGAAATTGCGCATGTGAATGCCCGGCATATTGCCGAGATGGTTAATAAATCCACCAAAGTCAATATCGCCACATTGCTGGCCGTGATCGCCGGCGCGTTTCTGGGGGGGGGAGGCGATCTGTCGGCGGCACTGATGGGATTTTCTCTTGCCGCGTCACAGACAATGGCGCTTAAGTACAGCCGGGATCATGAAGAGGAGGCGGATCGGTACGGGATGTCCTATCTCGTCAAAGCCGGATACAAAGCGGATTGTTCATTAAATGTTCTTAAAATGATGAGACGTAATGAATTCTATTCCAGTACGGTTCCATCCTACTTTATGACGCATCCGGGGACGAATGACCGGATTCGCTACATCGATGGTCTGCTCGAGACGACTTACGCCAAAGGTGGAGGAAAAGATGAGATTGTCGGTTCTTTCGGGAGGATAAAGGCCATGCTGATGACGGGCGGAAGCGATGTGGAATCCAAGATCAGATATTTCGAAAGCGAGGTCATGAAGAATCCACAGAATGTTGATATGCTGTATGGACTGGGTGTGGTTCAGGCGAGAAAAGGCCTCTACAGCGAATCGCTTGCGACGTTCAAACAAGCGCTGCTTCTGGCGCCTGCGGATAAAGAAGTATTGCGAGACATCGGGGTGGATTACTTTAAATTGGGGCAGTATCCTGAATCCATCGATTATCTGATGAAGGCCTATAAAATAGATCAGACGGATATAAAAACGCTGGCCTATCTGGGCAATTCCAACGAGGCGATGGGTTTTTATGAAAAGGCAATCGAATATTTTCATGCCCTGGAAGCATCAGAACTGGATGATGAAGAAATTTATTACAGCATAGGCATGGTTTACGGTAAACTCAAGGAAATGGGGGACTCCCATTATTATTTTGGAATCTATTTCAAAAAGCAAAAGAAGACCGAAACGGCCCTTTTTCACTTTAAGGAAGCCCTGAAATATTACCCCATGAATAATCCCCGCTATCAGGATATCGATAGGGAAATCAGACAGTTATCCGGCGAAGCGGATACGAAGAAAAGATCTGACGGGAAAAAAAGGAACTAAACTTCCGGTTCTCTGTGTTGCCAGTCCGACAACTCCCGGGTGGCATAATCCAGGTGTATCTTTTCCTGAAGAAATAGATGAAAGAGGTCTGCATCGATGTGGTGGTCTTCCGCCATGTGCGCCATGATCCGGATCGCATCGTCCAGTGTGTTCCCTTGCTTATAGGGACGGTCGGTCGCCGTCAGGGCCTCAAAAATATCCGCCAGGGCGAGGATGCGGGCCTGAAGGGGCAACTGGTCCCCTGTTAAACCTTGGGGATAGCCGGTGCCGTCTAACCTTTCATGATGGCTGGCGGCGAGAAAGGGAACATTCTTGAATTTCTTGGGGAAAGGCAATTTTGAAAGCATGCCGTGGGTGATTGCCGCATGGCTTTCAATGATCGCCCGCTCTTCATCGGTCAAGGTGCCCCGGCGGATGCTTAAATTATAGATTTCGTTTTCAGTCAAGAGTGGTCTGAAACCATCCTTGTCCTGCCATTGCCAATCCGAAGCGGCACGCAAACGATCCACTATCTCGTTGTTTATTTCGTCAATGCCCAGGTTGATTTTTTCAATAAACTGAAACAGATCATCATAAGGTGCTTCCGTAGGATCCTCTTGGGTAGGAATAGGAGCGGTTTCTGTGGCCTGAAGGCGTGCTAGGGTTCGTTTCAAGGCGGCAAGCTCGCGATCCCGTTTCATAATTTCCATACGGGTCTTAATCAATTCAATCCGGTCGACGATGGTTTCCAGTTTGGTTGACTTATTGACGATATGTTCCGGTGTGGTGATCTTGCCGACGTCATGGAGCCACGCCGCGATGCGGAGTTCAGAAAGTTGCTCCGGCGAGAAAAAACAATCGGCAAAAGGTCCCTCCCGGACAGCATTGATCCGGTCCGCAATGATCAAGGTCAAATCCGCCACACGGCGGACATGGCCTCCCGTATAGGGGGACTTTTCGTCAATCGCGGTGGCAATGGTTCTGATGAACGAATCGAGAAGCTCTTCCAAACTGTGGATCAGAATTTTATTGGACAGGGCGACGGCAGCCTGGGAGGCCAAAGACTCCGTTATCTGCTGTTCCTGCCGGGTAAAGGCGCGAATTTCACCTGTCGCCGGAACTTGGGCGTTGAGCAGCTGGAGAACACCGATCATGTCATTGTCATGATTTTTCAGGGGCACCACGAGCATGGAAGTGGAGCGGTACCCTGTTTGTTCGTCAAATCTACGCGTGCCTTCGAAATTGAATCCTGTGGCATGATAAACATCATCAATATTGACCACGTTCCCCGTCAGGGCGGCATAAGCCGAAACATTTGTGTAATTCGGGCTATCATCCGGATTCTTCAATGGTACAGAGGACCAACTGATCTTTTGCCCTGTGCCGCCCATGCGGATTTGCAGTTTGTCGTTCTGTACAATGGCGAAGTTCAGTGCCATTTCATCCTCAGACGTGACATAGAGGGTTCCGCCGTTGGCGTTGGTCAATTTCTTTGCCTCGTCCACGATCATTTCCAGGAGGCGGTCAATATTTTTTTCTGCAGAAAGGGCCGAACCAATTTTGGTCAACCGAGAGATGAGTTCTGCCGCATCTCGATCCGATGTTTCTGAAATGCCTTGATTGAAGTCGGAGACGGTCACGCTGTCGGTGGCAACGCATCCGGGAAGATCGGTTTTCTTTTTATGCTTTGGCATATGTCCGTCCTGAGGAACAAGATCCTAATCACGGATGATGACCTGTTTGACATAAGCGCTCAATTCATCCTTGAGCGCACCGAGTTCGCTTGGAGACAGGGGTTTCCGGTCAAGGTAACGTGTATCCAGCGTTTTCGAGGGGACGAAGTTCTGCAGGACAAACAGACGGGCGCCCCGGACCAATTCGCCCATGGCCTGAATATCTCCCGCAGAGAGGAGATCTTTGACGAGAGTCGTTCGAAATTCGTAATCGACGGTGGCGCCCATGATGGTCCGGATACTGTTTTCGATTTCGTCTTTATCGACGTTTACCCGACAGACCCGGTCATAGCGGTGTAAGGGTCCTTTGATGTCCATGGCGATATAATCGAGAAGATTGCCTTCGATCAACGACCGGATCATGGCCGAATGGGATCCATTGGTGTCCAGTTTGATCAGGTATCCAAGGTCGCGGACTTTGCGGATGAATTCCGGCAGCCCTTCCTGAAGCGTCGGTTCTCCGCCGGTGATCGTTAAGGCGTCCAGCTTGCCGATTCTTTTTTCCAGAAAGGCCAAGACATCTTCTTCCTCAATACAGGGACCGTATAACTTCTCGCTGACCAGCTCCGGATTGTGGCAATAGGGGCAGCGAAAATTGCATCCCTGCAAAAACACAATCGCAGAGATTTTCCCCGGAAAATCGATCAGGGAGACTTTGTGTAGACCGCCGATATTCATCATCAGAAACTGAAGGTCTGTCTTTGATTGAACTCTTCCTGTTTGCCCTTGTTCCATTGCTTGACCGGACGGAGATAACCCACGACGCGGGAGTAGACTTCGCAGGCGTCCTGGCAGACCGGGCAGACATACCCGCGGCCGTCTGGCAGGTCGTAGCG
>CAZTYA010000199.1:0-4443 GCA_964617255.1 uncultured Syntrophales bacterium | reverse complement strand
TCGCCACCTGGGGCCGCCTGCCGGGTGTGGTCTCGATTTTCCGGAACAGGCCGACCACCCGGGCGATATCCTCATCCTTGCTCCGACCACCCAGGAGGGTGTTGTAAAAGATATTCAGCGACTGACCGATGATGGCGTCCGTCATGCCCTTTTCCTTTTCGTAGGGCCTGATGCGGCAGCCGATCTTGCGGAGCATGCCGCCGAACATGTGGGCGAAATAGCCCTCGATGGAGGCCGTAATCGAAATGTCCATCAATCCGAGCTGACCGATATACACATCCACTCGTTCCATACCTCCGCCGGCGGTCTCGAAAATGTTCTTGATTATCTGCGGGTACATCCGGATATTGCAGGGGATATGGCTTTCGAAGACCCAGACCGCCGTCTGCTCCGGATCGAGGAAATTCTCCCGGACGTAGTCCATGTAACTCTGGGCGATGAGGTTGACAGGGAGGCACTGACCGGAATTGGTCCGCAGACCATGCTGGATCGTCTTTTCCGTCAGCGGCACCATGCGGGCGTCGATCCCTTCCCTGACAAGCACGGCCTCCACGAGTTTGGAATTCAGGGGATCGATGCAGGGGAAAAGGAGCGTCTTGCCCTTGATCCTGGAGACGCACTCGGAATTCAACGGCAGGCTGCGCAGGGGCACCACCCGTGATTCCTTCCGCCGGCAATGGTTTCGGAAGGAGCGGATCGCAGCCTCAATCCGTGTTTCGTATCCCACGCTGGAGTCGTGTTCGTCGATCTCCAGAATCAGGTATGGTTTGCCGTAACGGCCCATAATACGCCGGAAATATTCGAGAATGCAGGCGTCGGGACTGCATTTGAATGAGGTGATATACACGGGATAGAGTCCATCCGTTTTCGCTGTGCAGAGGGCGCCTTTCAGAATCCTGGCTGCGTAGTTCCAGTGAATACGATTCAGCAGGGGATCGATTTCGGCCAGTTCTTCCTTGTCTTCGGGCAGCATGTCCTGGAAAAAGGTTTTGACCCCCAGATTGCCGAAAATGTCCGGGATGCCCTTGTTCATGGCCGGGTCCAGGACCGTGTAGGGGCGTCCGAGCAGCACAACGCTGAAATCACTTTCAATCACACTTTCACGCTCGAAGACATGACAAAGTTGCTCCCTGCTGTCGTGGTAAAAGGCCAGAGCGCTTTCATAGGCATTGTAGATCTCCCAGTATCCGGAGCCCAAGATCGACCGGAGCATCATGAAGAGTTCGATCTTGGACTGGAAGGACTGGTGATCGACGACCGGTGTGATGGCCCGTTTACCGAGATTTAGACTGCGCAGTCCAAGAGCCAGGGAAACCGCGAACTGGGTGGAATAGCAAAAGTAGCGGAAGGCGTCCCGGTCCGGGTCCTTCGCTTCCAGGTACAGGGGTAGGAAAACATAATCGCACTTGTCTGCCAGTTCCTGCACGTGGGCAAAAAAGGCCTGCATGGGAGCGCAGAATTCGGCGCCCGAGACTTTCTTTCCGGCCTTCACCGCGCCCTTCAGGTTCTCTGTCGTAACGGTCCGGACACCCAGGGTATGGAAGAAGTGCCGCCAAAGGGGTATTTCCTCGGCCAGATAAAGGGCATGGGGGATACCGATGGTAATCCGGTGTTTGGTCGTATCCGGTTCGGTCATGGTCCGGAAAATATTCCTCCGCTCCCGCAGGAGATCGTACTTTCTGCGCTCCGGACCGATGTATTTCTTCGTGTCGTAATCCCGGCCGCACAGAAAGCCGAAGGCTACCGTTTCCCCTTGAACGGTCACTTTCCGGATTTTGCAGTGATTGTGGCAGAGTTCGCAGACCTCCTGCTCGACGGCAATGTCTTCCTTATATAGATCGAGACCCCGAAAAGACGAGGTCTGCAGGCGGTTCTCCGCCAGGATCAGGGCCGCCCCGAGGGCGCCGGTCAAATGACAGAACTGCGAAACGAAGATGGGCCTTTTGAGCCGATGCTCCAAGGCCGCCACGAGCGCCCGGTTGCGGGCCGTCGCCCCCTGGAAGCAGACGTGGTCGCCGATACTGGCCTCCACCGCCACCTTGGCCAGATAGTTTTCACAGATCGCATGGAGGACACTGGCCAGGACTTCGTCGATCGAATAACCGTCGGCCAGGTAATTGTTGATGTCCCGCTCCATGAAGACCGTGCAGCGATCGCTGGCAATGGGCGCCCGGATGTTCATAGCCCGGTCGGCGTATTCCGCCAGCGGCACACCGAGTTTCCTGGCCTGCTCCTCAATGAAGCTCCCCGTCCCGGCAGCGCAGACGTTGTTCATGATCGACGAGGTCACCATGCCGTTTTTCATGGTCGTGAATTTCGAATCCTGACCGCCGATCTCGATGATCGTGTCGGTTTCTGGATTCAGTTCGAACGCCGCCCGGGCATGAGCGGTAATCTCATCGATCATCATGTCGGCGCCGATGATCCGGCCGATGAATTTCCGGCCCGAACCGGTGGTGCCGACGCCCTTGAAAACAAAGCGGCAACCCTTCCGGGATGCGATATCATCGATGCATTCGCACAGGGCCTGCAGCGCCTTGACCGGCTGGCCGGACGTACCGGTATAAAGGCTGATCAGGACGTCGTTTTTTTCGTCGATCAGAACGGCTTTCGTGCTGGTAGAACCGATATCAATGCCGAAATAAACGGCTTCGACACCCGACGGCGGGGCGTAAACATCGACTTCGATGGCCGGAAAATTGTTCCGGGGTTCATAGAGATATTTCTCGCAGCTCGAAAAATCCGGGTATTGCGACTCCTTGAGCTCCAGGGGCGGATAAGCATAGGTTCTCTCATGGATTTCGTCGTTGAACAGCTCGTCCCACCGCTCAAGTTGAAAATCCTCCGGCATCCCCTCCTCCATCCGGAGCAGGGCGGCGCCGATCGCTCCGTAGAGGTGGCTGTGTTCACTGATGAGGGGTTCGATATGCAGCAGTTTGCAAAAATGCTTCACCACCGCCTGGTTCATGGACACGCCGCCAGCCAGCACCAAAGGTTTCCGGACCTCCTGATCCGGCATCAGGGTGTCGATCACGTTTTTTGCAAGACCTTCGCAGAGGCCGTCACTGATCTGTCCCACGGAATAACCTTCCTGCTGGGCATGAATGAGATCGGTCTTGGCGAAGACGGCGCAGCGGGTGGCAATCTTGGGGGCGCTGTCCTGGTTGCAAAAGGCGACGGAACTGAGGAGGTCGATGCTCTTTAAGTTCAGGCGGGCCGCCTGCTGGTCGAGAAAACTGCCCGTTCCGGCGGCGCAGGAGGTGTTGGTCCGGTAACGTTCGTAGTCGCCTTCTTCGTTGAAGGTGATGAGGCCGAATTTCTCCCCGCCGACAAACAGGATACTGCCCACCTTCTGATAAAAATGACGGACGGCGGCAATGGTGGAAATCTGGGTGTCGTAACGGCTGACCCGGTGAAAAATATCGGGGCCGGACATTGTGGCGGCGACGGCGCCGACACGGCGGCAGGCGAGATTGGAAAGCATGGCCCGGAGGGTTTCCCGGATCTGTCCCTGATGAAACCGGTAAGAGGTGTGGAGAACCGCCCCCTGCTTATCCACAAGCACCAGGGACAACGCCACGGACCCGATATCAATGCCGACGATCTGCGATTTCAAACAAACGTCTCCTTGGGGAATTGGGTGCTATTGTACCCGGGGCACACGCAAATCTCCAGCTTTATCGAGATATCCTTCCTGGACTGATAAACAACAACGCCGGCGAGTCCACACCACAGAGACCTTGCAGAGAGTAGGGGGTTATGGCTGAATACACAAGGAAAGCGTTTCAAACCCGGTGTTATGACTCAAGACCAGAATGGCTCTACACCGTTCTGTGTCAGGATTGCCTTTTGTGAGTTCCGTTCTTTAAATTATATCGGCCTTGCGCGAAATGCTTTGTTTTTTCGCATTTATCGCGCTTTTCCTGCTCACATGCTACCCGAAGAAAACAGACAAGCAAAAATCGAAATTCCAGATTAAAACAATATAAAAGACCCGTTCGTTTTTATAGAAACAAAATCGTATCCATAAAAGCACACCACGGTAAAATTTCTAGCGTAGGCAATCTGCTCTCCACAGGCATTGAGTCTCTTCGCAAACCTCCTTAGTCCCGAAACAGGGCGTGTTGCCTTCCTGCAATTGAATATCTCGGATGATCGATTCCTTGGTTCGGCCAATTCTCGTGTTCACATCCCATTTCTTTGCGATTTCTTTGACTTCCTGCATCTTCATAATCAGTCTTTATCCTCCATTGCATATCAATATTTTTTGAACGACCCATATAGAGCGAACGGTTTCGGTTTATAAACAGCTTTGTCCGGGCTTCCTGATCGGACAAACCCTCGGCGATCCAATAGGAGACCGCCATTGCCCCGGCTCGTTGATCACCACTCAGACAATGGACAAAGATCTTTTCGTCTGCGTGCCGGCGTATAATTTCCATA
>CAZTYA010000198.1:0-4453 GCA_964617255.1 uncultured Syntrophales bacterium | reverse complement strand
TATGGCAATGCTGGGACAGCCCATTCCTTCTTTATGCCGGTCAACAAGGGTTCCGGGATTCACCCAAAGGACTTCCCCCACCTGTTTGATGCGGGACAGGTGATCATGGCCCGAAAAGACACAATCAAAATCACCGCATTTTATCAGGGCGGCCGTGATTTCTTGATGATCTCCATGATAAACGGCGATTTTCTTTCCGGCCCGTTCCAGGGAGAAAAACGTACCGAATTCATGATCCGGCAGACCGAATTCTTTTGCAGATTTTAAATGAAGTAAGATATCACCCGTATTGTTGCCAAACAGGAATTTTATCGAACATTTCAGGTCTTTAAAGTATCGCAGCATAAACGGAGAGACAATATCGCCGCAGTGGACGACCATTTCCACCTGCTCCCGGTTGAAAATCTCAACCGCCTTCATCACTCGCCCAATCTGATCGTGGGTATCTGAAACAATGCCGATTTTCATGGCCTGATGCACCCCATACGTTTATTTGATGAAACAAGACCGTGATTATTGATGAGAAGTATAATAATAATGATCTCTTGCGTCAATTTAAGATTCTACCGGATGCTATGCACCCAATTGATTGTTTTATAAACGTTTTAATAATTTCATTAAAGACCATTCGACGAATTATTGAAACATTCATTCCACCAACCGACAAACCAGACATCATGATAATATTATACTTAATAATTATAAATAGTTAATTATATAATATCCTATTAAATCGAGATGGCATACCTTCTGCAATATACAAGGCAAAGAAAACAAATAAACTCCCAAGGAGGAAACAGATCATGAAAAAGACATTCGGAACAATAATCGTGGCGGCAGCAGTGGTTCTTTTAACGGCAACCTTCAGCTTTGCAGAATTCGCAGCAACCGGCGTGGGCAGCTTCCCCTACTTCCAGCTGGGCGCCCTGATCGTCGGCGGATTAATCATTATTTCACTTAAGCACAAGTATTCTCAGATGTACACCAGTGAGACGGTCGGCGCTTTCGCCCTCTACACGGTCCTGATTGCCCTTTTCACCAGCCCCGTGATTGATGCGGTGAAAACCTTCGTCAGCTAAAAGTCACTCTTGAATAGAACTTAAAGATCTTTTTCGTGATCTGCCGCAAGCCCCTTTTATGATGGTGTCATAACTGGGGCTTACGTGCACTCGGGAAAGCATCATGACCATCCGTAAATCCTTACACGCGATTACAATTTGAAATGGTCGGGCATGTCGGCCAAGGCGACCTCGCTTGCACCGTTTGGGTCAATTTTCAAAACTTTACTTTCCAGCATGCCCTGATCGATATTTTCCTTGACCCACTGGTTCCACGACTCCCGGCGGGAAGAAACAATCGCATCAAAGTTCCGGGACCCATCCAAGAGGGGCAGAGCCTCGTCGGTAATCCAGACACAATAATGACATCTCGTGTTTCCCTGCTCGGAGACGACATAAAAATACTGAAATTGCAGACTCCCCGGTTTCAAACCATCTTTGATCTGATAACTTTTATGATACCATGTGTTTTCCATCTCCAGTTCTCCTTTCTTCTTAATTTTGCTTCGCACGAATTTTATCATAAATGGTTTACAGTTGATAGGCACACCTCTATATATGTTGGAACACATAGGATTTTCATCCATGTCCGAGCCTAAGATAAAACCAGATGTTGACTTAAAGAAAATAATCCTTAAATTTTAACACGGCAATGAACAACTTATCCCTTTATCAATAAACCAATCTTCGTCCGTCGTTTGTAAACGGTTAAACAACTCCCGTGAACAGGATTCACAAGAAAGGAGATCCATTATGCCGGAAAGCACTTACAAGGTTATCGAGTTGATTGGTGTCAGCAAGGTTTCCTGGGAAGAAGCAGCCAAGAATGCCATAGCAATCGCCGCCAAGACACTCAAGGAGATGAGGATTGCCGAAGTCGTCAAAATGGACCTGACCATTGAGGATGACAAGGTCACCACGTACCGCACCCGGTTGACCGCTTCGTTCAAATACTTGGGCGATTGAGGATTCATCATGTCCGAAGCAGACTGATGGGATAAAAATTGGTGACATTAATTAAGAAACCACAGACAAGGCACAGCGTCTGATCGGCACGGTCTGACATCACAACATATCAAGGGAAGATTGGTTTATTAATAACAGGATAAGAAGTTCCCCGCTTGACGTTTACAAAGATGACCGCGTTTCGTTGTTCAGTGTTCAGCGCAACTGATCCGTCGGCACGACTCTGTGGTCCGGCAAAGAAAATCCGCTTTAATCATTGTGATGTGCAAATCACCGCCAAATAAAATAATCATGCCCTCCATGTAAATGAAACAGGTCAACCGTCCGTAAACATTTCTATAGCCAGGTATTCTCCGCTTGACACAAAAAATCTTTCTCAATATACTCCGCCCTCGAAAAGGCAGTTCTTGTCAATCTTGATTCAGGGAGTAAAGCTTCGGCCACAGTTGGTTAAAACGTGATGGAAACTGACCGGTAATTACGGTCCGGATGCATAACCATTTCGCTTTCGACTTTGTCCGGTTTTCGGACAACCCCTTGACTTATCAAGCGATATTTCCTTCCAGGCAGGCGCCTTTTTTAAGCCAACCCAAACATTCGGGCATCTCAAAAGCACCATGCTCGGATATGTCCGGATGATACCAATATTTGCAGTGAAGACCGGAGGCAAGTGATTAAAAATCTGAATCGTGCGATGAAAAAATATTTATCCCTGGAGGATATTTTGTACACCGCCCAGGCTGAGCTTGTTCATGCGGGTGCCCAGAACAGTGTTGAGGCCGTGGTCGCCTCCAGTCTCATGAGCGATGTGTTGACTATAGAAGAGAAAAACGTTCTCCTGATCTCCAATCTCAAAACTGTTCAGGTGGTTCGCACGGCGGATGTCATTGAAGCGGGTGTTATTCTTTTGATCTCACAGGAACCCATCATCCGAGATACCACCCAGTTGGCGCAGGAACTCAATATCACCATGTGCCGAACACCGCTTTCCTTATTTGAAACCTGTTATCGTATCGGGACATTGATTTACAAGGACAACCACCCATGAATCAGGTGTTCCCCCTTAAGGCCACGCGGGCGGCGGCAGCGGTCTGGGATGTTCTGCTCCGGCTGAAGGTCCGAGACGCCATGAGCCGCACCGTTCATTGCGCCTCGCGATCCGATACCTTTCGGTCGCTGAAGGCCATCATGAAGGAAAAAAATATCTCCGGCATGCCGATCGTCGAAGACGGCCGCCTGCTCGGCCTGGTCACGATAAATGATATCATAAACGCCATGGACCTCGGCACAGCCGATGAACCTGTCGGCAAGACCATGACCCGAGACCTGATCGTTCTGGAAGAGGACATGCCGCTTACCTTTGCCGTTTCCCATCTCAATAAATACCCCTACCGGCGCTACCCCGTCATTGACAAAAATAAGCACCTGATCGGTGTGATCACCAGCCGGCGTATTCTGGCCGCCCTCGTCCGGGAGATGGATAAAGAGATCCGCGAACTGGAAGCCAAGATCCAGGAACAGGCGACGACCGTCCAGAACGAATACCACAATGAATACTTCATCAAGCGGCTGGACTTTGAAAACGCCGGGCGGGCTTCCTATGCCATCAAAAAAGTCCTGAAAGATCGCGGATTGCCGCCGGATATCGTCCGGCGCGCCTCCGTGGCGGCCTACGAACTCGAGATCAATATCGTTGTCCATTCCAACGGAGGCAGGCTCACGTTTCATCTGACGCCGGACATTCTGACCATCCGGGCCATCGATGAAGGCCCCGGCATTGAAAACGTCGCCGACGCGATGCGGGAGGGATTTTCCACCGCGAACGACTGGATTCGCTCCCTGGGATTCGGCGCCGGCATGGGATTGCCGAACGCCAAGCGTTTTTCCGACGATTTCCAGATCCAATCCCTGCCGGGCGGATCAACCAGTGTGACATCGATCATCCATACCTCGCCCAAAACAACCTGAGATAAAAAACGGTTCCGCACCTTACACGGATCAGTTTTTCGTTGACCCTGAGTATTGTATTCCTTATAATATCGCGAAAGAAAAGCGGTTTTTATCCCATAAACCCTCTGCATCCGAAGCGATCTCTTCATGCCGACAAACAAACTTTTCTTAAAAGTACTGATGCTTGACGCCGCTTCCGGTTTTTACCGGACGAACCGTTACCCCATAGGGGAGTTTTTCGGCCCCGTCGATCTCGGTATCCATCTGGCATATAAACGCAACAGCCTGAACATCGGAACCGGTTTGCTTGCCGGTTCAATCTTTCCCGGGTCCAACCGCCTGATTTTCACAGGCATTTCGCCATCCTGGCACGGCTTTTTTATATCCTCGATGGGCGGCGCCGGCCTGGTTTTTGATGATTTGGGCATCAACATGCTGTCCATCATCGGCCGGGCTGCCCGGCCCTCCATTCTTTATTT
>CAZTYA010000197.1:0-4458 GCA_964617255.1 uncultured Syntrophales bacterium | reverse complement strand
ATCTCCAAGGAGACCCAAGCTTATTTGCGAAACCTGCCTAAGCGCTTTGAATTTGTTTTTACCCCTAAGCATGGTTCGTGGCTGAACGTTATTGAGGTTTTTTTCAGCAAGATGGCACGTTGTTAGCGCCGATGAGAAGCGCCCCCTTTATCGGTGATGAGATATTCCCCCGGGGGCGGGGAAAATCGTTGCGGAGACAAGGGGGTCCCGTTTCGTGACCTTCAGGCGAAGGACAGACCTATCCATCACCTGTTTTTCACATCAGGTTCGGTTATCGTTAGTCATCACGTCCTTTTCTGGTCAGGTTGTTTCTTTTTTTATTCGATAGCTCGCTCCCTTGATTTGTACCAGCATTCCGTGATGAATTAGGCGATCAATGGCGGCAGAAGCAAGGGTATTGTCATTGTTCAGCATGCTTCCCCAATCTCTGAATGCACGGTTGGTGGTAATCACGATGGATCCACATTCATACCGGTCAGAGATGACCTGAAACAGGAGTTCGGCGCCCTGCTTGTCCACGGGTAGGAAGCCCAATTCATCGATGATGAGAAGCTGGGGGGATTTATAGGATTTTATGACTTTCAGAAAAGTGTTGTCCGCCAGCGAGGCCGATAAAGAATTGATGAGATTCATGGCGGTGGTGTAGAGGGTCTTGATTCCTGCCTGGCAGGCCATATAACCCAGAGCAATAGCGAGATGGGTTTTCCCGGTTCCGGGAGGACCCATGAGGATTACGTTTTGTTTTTCCCGGACGAACTGGAGATCACAGAGACTGAGAACCAGTGATTTGTTGATGGTATGGGGAAAATTGAATTCAAAGGAGTCGATGGTTTTGATGGTCGGGAAACCGGCCTGGGTGATTCGGGTTTTTATGAACCTCTGATTACGTTCGGCGATTTCCTGTTCGGCAAGTATGAGAAGGACATCCACCGGTGAGAGATTATCCGTAGCGGCTTTCTTCAAGGTTTCCTGGAGGAGATCCGCCATGGTTTTCAGGTGCAGGGCCAGGAGTTTATCCTTCAGGTTCTGTGTCTTCATCGTCTTCCTCGTTGATACAGCAGTATTGGTCATAGATTACGGGATTTCTTTCCTCGACCCATGTCGTGCGGATCAGGTCGGGATTGACTCGTGAAGAGGGCGTTCCGGGATGTTTTGTTTCCGCCCGTGCCCGGCGATTGGCGAGGATGATGTTCCGGAGGTATTCGTGACCGAAGGCGCCGTGCTGGAGGGCCTGTTCGATGGCCATGACGACCTCGCTTTTTCCGAAAAGATCAACAAGGTCCAGGATTTTTTGGAACTGTTTGTCGAGGCGGAGTTCCGTTTTTGCCAGGGCATCGAGGTATTTCCTGGCCGATTCTCCCAGGGCGCAGATGGCATCCCGGTGCTTGAACGCTGCTCCCTGTGGCCTTGCCCCAAGGAGCCCCTTCACATGCTCGGGGACTTCGATCACCTGATGCCTTTCGTATGAGCGGGCGTGCCGGGCAATCAACTGTTCTTTGTCATAGATGGAGACAAACTGGTCATCGGCCTTGAGGGTGAGGAGCATGGAAGCCTGGGGAAAAGGAACGCTATAGCGGTTGGTGTCGAACCGGACCAGGCACTGAGAGGAGCTTTTCACGGAACAGGTTATCCGGATGTCATAATCGGTTTTCGGCAGGGGAATCAGGGCGGATTGTTCTTTCTCCCGGAAGAGGTCCATGGGCCTGGCTTTTGCGGATCCATGGATGCGAACATTGGCCGTGTGATCCCTCCAACCGGCCGCCTGCTGATTACAATCGGCCAGGGAGCCGAAGGTCCTACCGGCCAGAAAATTGTTTTTCACATATTTTACGGCATTTTCCACACGTCCTTTTTCCTGAGGACTTCTGACGTTGCAGACAGAGGGATCGAAGAGGTAGTGGGCAGCGAAGTCCAGAAAGCGGCGGTTGAACTGGATGTTTGGACCCAGGCGGTTCAGGACGACGCTTTTGAGGTTGTCATACCGGATCTTCCTGGGAATCCCCTGAAAGTAATGGAAGGCATGGACATGGCCGGCCAGGAAGTTTTCCAGGCTTTGTGAGGGAAAGAACTCGATATAGATCATCTTGCTGAAGGACAGGACCATGAGGAAGCAGGAGGATTTCCGGTCTCCGATTCTGCCGGTGGACGCCCAGTCCACCTGTGCTTCTTCCCCGGGAAGGGTGCGGATGTAAAGAAAGGCCTGCTTCTCAGGCTTGAGGGATCGAACATGGGTCCTCAGGATGCTGATTCCGCCGTCATAGCCCCCTTTCCGGATTTCCTCATGGATGCGAACGACACTGATTCCTGGATAGGTTTTCATCAGGGCCGCAATCTTCTCCTGGAAAGGGTCCAGTTTGGACGGCCGCGACAGCGATTGCCGATTGGAAAACGTTTCTTTTGCCAGGGCGCGTCGGACGGTTTTGGGATCCAGGTTCAACTGCCTGGCGATGGCCTTTTTCGCGAGCTTCTCAACGCAAAACAGATGGCGGATGTATCCCCAGGTCTCGATGTTCATCGCAATCCCTCCTTGATCTTCCGGAGATGCTCCAGGGCTTTTTGGCACTGCAGGAGCGACCGTTCTTCCTTCGTCAGGGGAGCAACCGGCCGGGAAGGTAAGGACAAAACCTGGTATACCGGAGCCCGCCAGAGGATCAGGGACCTCTCTATCAGCCCTTGCCTGGCCTCGCCCAAGGAAACGGGATCGATCTTCAGAAGGGAACAGATCCGGTCGTCGGCATAGAAGCTCAGGCCCTGACGATCGGATACGGCAACGAGGAAGAGATAAACCAGGATCTCTTCCCGGGACATGTCGGGAAGGAATCCTCCGGAGACAAACCGGTGATCGATCCAGCTGAAAGACCCTGTAATTCTTCGAATCCGTTCATGGTCCATGACCCATCGGGCATCCATAAGCGCCACCTCCTTGCTTGATGGCGCCATTGTCCCGAAGATGAGCGGGAAAGGCCATCTTGTCTTGTATAGCAAGATGGACCCTATGGGATAATTTTGATAATACCAATGTGACTTCGAGAGGTTGGAGGATGAACTCGTCTTGTATATCAAGATGGGCGGATTTGGAAATAATGTCAATTTGCTTTAGAATATCCAATGGTTGACGATCCAACTTGGCTTGTATATCAAGATGGAGTTTCCGAGCCCGGTCACGGTGTTTCTGGTCTTCCCGGTTCTTCAGGACATACTCCGGGTGCCTCTGTCGGTACTGTTCCAGATAGCCGGGATGTTGGTCGAGCCATCCCTTGACGCGAGGGTAATCGTTTTTTACGAAAGAGGGATTCTTCTCGCGCCAAATGGCATTGTTTCTTTGTTTGAGGGCTTTTTGGCAGGCTTTACAGCCGCAGGTCTTCTGGCGGTCCCCCACCTTTCGATCAGGGATAAAGGTGGCATGGCAGATACAGCATGTCTTTTTCTTCACCCGCATATGGTAGATCCCCCTGGTTGGTAATGGCAACCAAAGGAATCAGAATAAACAGAGGAATCAAAAGAACAAGAGGAAGAACAAAGTAATAAAAACGGTTGTCTCTTGAGGAAAGAATAAGGATGTTGCAAGGGGGACTATTGAACTGTTGCTACAGGGGGAGGTTTACGTCGGGGTTACCAGGCACGTTCCCTCCTGCGACATATCCGGGTCGAATCCAAGCAGGAACTGGTCGATCGTATTTATCGCGGCATTGAGGAGTTTAATAAAGAACCCGTTATTTTTCGCTGGCGATACAAATTGGACGAACTTGCCAGTGCTTTAATATAAACGTTATATACAGAACGATCCCCTAGGATGCGCTCATCGCTTCGTTGATAAACTCCTTCCCGTCTTTTGAGCTTCAGACTTTCCCATCCTCCGGCGCTTCGGATCAAACCACCACCTGCCAGATCGGGCCTTCTTCCCTGATATCCCGGTCGTTCCGGCAGCCCATTATACCTGTGGGGGCGTACTCGTGGATCTGCAGGGGAGAACAAGCATTCCCGGGTTATTCCCAATCGGCGAGGTGTCGTACACCGGACTGATGGGAGCCAATCGTCTGGCCTCCAATTCCCTGACGGAAGCAGCCCTCTTTGGAAAACTGGCCGCAGAGGAAGCGATCAGATTTTCTGAAAATGAAAACACGGAGGACGTCCCTGTATGGTACACCCTTTGAATTATGAGCCATGCCGACGTTGCTACCGTCAATCAGATCTGGGATGTGACGATATCCACGATGATGAGTCTGACCAGGAAGTGCAGTCAACGTTCTCCCCCTTACGCAAAGAACAGCGATGAAAGTTCCATGGGCTCAACGTATCGACCGTCCTTGCAGGCTCTCATATTTCCCGAGGATATTTCATCAATGAGAAGAAGTTCATCGCGGTGGTATCCGAACTCCAGTTTTATATCGTAGAGCTCCATTCCCTTTTCGGTAAGACAGCCGGCGATGATTTCTGTGATCTTTCGCGTTTTTTCCT
>CAZTYA010000196.1:0-4463 GCA_964617255.1 uncultured Syntrophales bacterium | reverse complement strand
GCAGATGAGTGTCAGTGTGATGATGCAAGCAAGAGAAAGATGCAAATACCTGCCATGTCTTGTTTGTTTCTCAACCCGATGCGCTTTCATGATCCTTATATAATGAGTCAAATCGTTCAGTCGATTTATGCATTCCGGGCACATCTATCACATTCTTGTTCAGAATTCTTCATTTTGATGATGGATATATGAATTTTTCCTGGACCGCTGCCACGGGAAACGAGCTGAACAGACATAAACCCCGGCGCCGGAGGTGCTACCGGAGGCCCCCGATATCTTGCCTGTATTACGAGACAGGGATTCTGTTAAGGATGAAATTTACCCTGCAGATCGATCAAGCGCTTTCATGCGACCGGTATGGTTCCACGCATTGAAGACCGGATTTCATCAGCGCTTTCCGCAAAGAGGGATTAAAGATAACCAGAGATTTCAGGATCTTGAGGACAATGTTAATTCTCAGAGACCTCGTGTTTTCGTAATAACGCTTTTCAAATTCTTCCGGTGCGATAAGCAGAGCCTCGGCAAGCACCCGGGCACTTTTGAATGCATAGCTGATCCCCTCCGCCGAACTCGGGCTTATCCAACCTGCCGCTTCACCGATAAGGGCGGTTCCGTTAATCCCCGTGTACAAATTCTTCATCCTGCGGGGCCGAAAAATAAAAGCCCCCTCACGCTTTACAGTTTTGCCGCTGTAAATCCCTCTGTCTTTCAATACGGTCTTCAGGAGGTTAAATTTCCCGGACGCTTCGGCACCCGGGTCAAGAGCGGCGCCGATAATGAGGTAATCGCTCTTGGGAATGGTCCAGCAGTAATAGTCGGAGATTCTCCTGTCGAACATGGATGTGAAATAGGGCAGATTGCCGTTTCCTTCCGTCCATTCCTGTATCGCAATATACTTCCTGGGGAAAGACTCCCCGGATGCAAGCTGCGGACGGAGTATCGAGGTTGCCCCGTCCGCACCGACTAAAATTTTCACGTTTTCTGTGTAGGGTCGGTCGCCTTGCCGCAAGTGAATCCGGAAGGAACTGTTTCCCCGGGAATACGATGTAAAATGGCAGTTGCCTCTGATTTCGACACGGGGCGGAACCAGCGACAGCAGCCAGGAATCGAATTTTTTGCGATCCACGTTTAGATAGTGACGTTGATAATACCGTTCAAGCCCCTGTTGAATATCGATAGCCCGGACGGCGAAAAGCTGCGGCCCCTCCAGGACATATCCGGGCACGCCTAGCCCCAGCTCGGACAGCATTCTCTGTGCATCGGGCGCCAGAAGACCGCCGCAACATTTCGCTGCGGAAAAAGTCTGTGAACCCTCTATCAAAGGTCTCTTGTCAACCAGCAGGACCCGATAACGATTTCCTATCAGCCTTGCCAGAGTCGCCCCGGCCGGTCCGGCGCCCACAATTGCTATGTCGAACATGAGGGCAAATATCGCTTTAAATTTATCATTTACAATTACCCATCCCACAAGGTGGCGCTAGAGTTTTCTCTTTTCAAACCACCAGAACAGACAGAACCCGGCAAAAATCAGAACAACAATGACAACCCAGTGATTGATCCCCAGCACCTCGGGGATGGTGATTTTTCCGAAGTCTCCCCAGGTCAGGACCGTCGCCTTGAGGAAAGGATAACTTTCGGCAAAAACAGCCGCACCCAGGAGCATTCCCAGAATTCCCCAGAGGGCATCCCAGCGTCCCTCACCCAGGGCGCCCAATTGCGTCCCGGGGCAATATCCCAACAGCCCCCAGCCCAGGCCAAAAATCAGCCCGCCAAGAATATTGCCGCCCAAAATAGTGGATTTGATGGACATCTTGACCAGGCCCAGATCATTCAACAGATAAACCCCGACCATGGCGACCAGCACCGTGCTCAGCATGAATTTCACGATCGTCATGTCCATTAGGCGCAGCGCGCCAAGTTGTTTATCGTACCGGATCACCCTCGCCTGCTGGAGGAGAAATCCGAAAATGACGCCCGTCACCAGACCGTAAATGAGCTCATTCATGATTTCTCACCTCCCCTGTAAAGCGCCATGGCGACAATGACCCCACCGATGAAGAAACAGATCAACGCGATATACCCGCTGACGGCTAACTGAAGCGACCCGCTCAGTCCATGACCGCTCGGTCACCCGTCCGCCAGGCGGGCGCCGTACATGGCAACAGCGCCGCCTACAAAAGCGACCATCGCTCGCTTGGCACGGCTCGGTCCGAACCGCCGTTCCCACATGGGCGGTACGGCCTGCAACTTAAAGGTTTTTGAAGTGGTGGATGCAATGAGGGCGCCGAAGAAGATCCCGATCACGAACATGAACTGCCAGTCGATTTTAGGAACTTCCTTCATGAAATAAGGCATTTGCGCCACACGGTCCGCATCAAAAACCTGTTCGATAAATCCGGCCGACCGCACAAATGTGGTGGATGCGCCGACATATTTCCCGGTAAACCAGACGGAAAACACAATGAGGAGCCCCGTCAGGGCGCCGGCAAGATACGGGCTCCAACCCTTTTTCTCCTGCATTTCTCCCATTTGTTCCTCCTTTCTCCCGTTTGAGTTTCAATAACTGACAGAGACCCTTTTTTCCCGGACACCGGCCAAATTTGGCGCAACCCTCAGCGATGTCCGTTTTTGAATTTGTCCCTGTTTACCATCTCATGAACGAAGCGAACCGTCAACGGCCAGGCAAAAGCCACCGGCGCCACCAGTAACGCGATGGATACTTTCATGAATGTCTCAGGCGGCAGGCTGCGCCAGTCATATAGCAGGAGCGCGGCGCAGGCCGACAGCACACCGGCGACAAGAAAGCGCCAGGAAAAATAGGCGTTGGCCTCATACCAGATTTCGTCGTTGCTGAGCGTCCGCCGCGTACGATAACCATAAACCGGATTCCGGGGAACTTTGCGTAAAATAAGCGGAACCGACACCAGGCAATAAACGGCACTGCAGACCAGAACGGTGACCAGACCTTTGTCGTAAACGTCCATGCCACAATCTCCAAAGACACACTCAACACATCGATATCATGAGGTGAAAAACCCTAAAACCGCATCCGGACCCGGTAGGTCACGACGGTCTCCCCGTCTTTCTGAACCGGAACGTTCATCTCCAGTTGGGATGAACTGGCTTTCAGAGCCTTGTGGGAAGCGCTGAGGACCTGCCAGTCCCCGGGCACCGGCTCCATAATCCGGACGGTAATGTTTTCCGCCTTGTGGTTCCGCAGGACGATTTCGAAAGCCGCCTCGTAAGTGTCGGAGGCGATCTTCTTCCAGTCGGTCTGCTTGCGGGTGGCCGTCACGTCGAAGGCCTCGCCGAGTTTAATTTTGACCTTTTCATCCTTCGGCGTGTGGTCGATCGTATCCTCACCGGTAAACTGGAGACTCTTGTCCGCGTCGTGCTTGTACACCCGGACAATGCCCTTGGGCAGGGGCATGCCCATACTATTCGCCTTGGCATTCTCGAACTCAATGAATACACTTACTTTTTTCTTCTGTTCCGGGTCGCCGTAGCGACTGCGGTAATAGTAGTCCTCACCGTAGAGGCGGTATTCCTTTTTGAGTTTCACTTCGGGTGCATTCAGCAGGCTGATCTGCTTCGTGGAGTTGTCCTTCAGGGTCGTCGGACGCTCCAGGGTGTAGATGTGGTACTCGAAAAAGGCCTGCTCCTTGAACTGAGGCGCCGCCGCTTCCATCATCTGCGCTTTGTACACGACATCCCGCCGTCCGGCGAGTTCTTCCCGAACCCGGTTCACATCACCGGCCACGAGTTTCAGTTTCGCATTGGGATAGGAAGCGCCGCTCTGGTTATTGAGCGTCACCCAGCCCGAAAGACTGCCCGCCTGGTCTTTTTCATCCAGCACCAGGACATAATCCGCCCGCCAGCCGATGCCGCCGGTTAAGTAGGCCACCTCGATGTCCTGGCTTTTCGGCGCCTCGTTTCTCAGCAGCCACACCAGGGTCGGCTGGGCAATGAGGTTGTCCGGCACCTGGGGAAAGATGATCCGGCCTGGATAGCCGAAGGTCACGTCGTTGCCGATCTGGAAAACGGGGTTGTTATCGTTGTTGGACAGCACTTTCGCCGCGACGATCTCCTCCCGCTCCGTGTAGGGATTCTTCGAATAAAGTTTCACGTCCTTGCCCACATACTTATCCAACAGGCGGTTGGGGCTTAACAGGTCGTATTCATAATTCTGTTCGAGAACGGACAGGCTCTTGGGGTCCGTGAGCGACTGCATGTGGACCGTCGCCGGGTTGATTTTCGCGGCCACATCCATGAAGCGCAATTCTGTCGTCCCCTTCGGCAACTGGATGCGCCGCTGGTCCTTGATCAGCCCCAGGTCCTCGTTGTAGGCCGTCACCTCGACGGCAATCTGCTGAGCCACCCCGGACGTGCTGACCGCCGCCGACACCATCGCCGGGAAAAGCCAGACCAACCCGACCAACAGAACAACCCCAAACCACCCCCGC
>CAZTYA010000195.1:0-4492 GCA_964617255.1 uncultured Syntrophales bacterium | reverse complement strand
CGGCGGTTTGTCCGGTCTTCCACCTTGCGGTTCAACTGAGACAGGGCAATAATGGGGACGTTCAGTTCCTTGGCCAGGGCCTTCAATGAGCGGCTGATTTCGGAGATTTCCTGCTCCCGTGATTCCTTGTAGGCGCCGCCCTTCATGAGCTGGAGATAATCGAGAATGATCAGCCCCAAACCCTGATCGGCCTTCAGCCGCCGGGACTTGGCCTTCATTTCGAGGACGGTGATGGCCGGTGAATCATCAATAAATATAGCCGCTTCCGAGAGCTCACTGGACGCCTTGACCAGCTTCGGCCAGTCCGTCTCCCCCAGGAACCCCTTGCGCAACCGCTGCGAGTCAACCCGGGCCTCGGAGGCCAGCATACGGAAAACGAGCTGCTCCTTCGCCATTTCCAGGGAAAAAACGGCGACGGGAATGCCCGATTTCAGGGCGGCGTTCTGGGCGATGTTCAGGGCAAAGGCGGTTTTTCCCATGCTCGGGCGGCCCGCAATGATGATCAGATCGGAATTCTGCAATCCCGAGGTGATTTCGTCGAGTTTATCGAATCCTGTCGGCACCCCGGTGATCAGTTCCTTCTTCTCGGCCAGCTTTTCGATCTTCCGGAAGCTGTCCTTGACAACTTCCTTCATCGTATAGAAAGACGGTCGGATTTTATTCTCCGATATCTCGAAGATCGCATGTTCCGCTTCGTCCAGCACCGTATCGACATCGGTCCCTGCATTATAGGTCTTTTGCAGGATCTCCGTCGCCGTGGTGATCAGGTTCCGGAGAATCGCCTTTTCCTTAATGATACGGCAATAGTAGGCGATGTTCGCCGCCGAGGGCACACTGTCCACCAGTGACGCCAGATAGACCATGCCGCCGACCTGATCCAGTTGCTTGCGGTCCTTCAGAATACTGCTTAAGGTAATGAGATCGCTGGGCTCGCCCCGTTCGGAAAGGTCCGTGATGGCGTTAAAAATCTTCCGGTGACCCTCGTTGTAGAAATCGGTGTCGGAGAGAACTTCTAAAACGGTGTTTAATGAGTGGTTATCGAGTAAAATCCCCCCCAGAACCGATTGCTCAGCTTCCATGTTCTGGGGAGGCACTTTATAGATGGATGCATCGACATCCGTTTTTGCGGGCATAAGTGCAGAGACCTGATAATCAAAGCGATCCGTTAAGCGTCCATGAAGGCGAAACCGGGGAAATCTTTTTTACGGCATTATCCGGCGGCCCATGATGACGGATGGGATCAGTTTTCTGCGACGACCACGACTTTAATTTCGGCGGCGACGCCGGCGTTCAACTTAACCGTTACAGGAAACTCGCCCAACGCTTTGATGGGCTCATCCAAAACGATGTGCTTCCGGTCCACCGTAATTCCCTGCGCGGCAAGATTCTCTTCGATGTCCTTGGTGTTGACGGAACCGAACAATTTTTCCTGCTCGCCGACTTTCCGGGCGATGGTGCAGACCACCGCCGACAACTGGGCGGCAAAACCCTCCGCCTTCTTCTTTTCTCTATCCGCTTTCAGCAGAATCTGTTTCTTCTGCTGTTCAATCATGCGTATATTCCGGCTGTTGACTTCGGCGGCAAGACCCTGAGGAATCAGATAATTCCGACCGTAGCCGTCGGCTACCTTGACCACATCTCCCGCTTTGCCAAGAGAACTGACATCTTCTTTTAAAATGACCTGCATTGAAATCCTCCTGTACTTTCTGTAACGACCCCGACCTATACCCCCCGGCAGGGGAAAGGGGGGACGCGGACCGAGCAAAAAGTTACCCTTCGTCCGTTACTGCAATCCATCTCCCCGCCATCCTGTCGAACGGCGAAGCGGTTTCTTTGGACTTACTTGCCGTCTGCCACAACAAAGGGCAGCAGTGCAATCGACCGGGCCCGCTTGATGGCAAGGGTAATCTCTCTCTGGTGTTTCGAGCAACTCCCCGTAATGCGCCGGGGCATGATCTTGCCTCGCTCCGTCAGGAAATCGCGAAACGACTGGGGATCCTTGTACTCGATTTTCAAATTGGAATCGGAACAAAACCGACAGAATTTCCTTCTGTGGAAAAATTTCTTCTGGGGTCTGGGTGCGCCCTGAGGTCGGGGCTGGTAATTTCCGGGTGTCATTTTTCTTCCTCCTTTGTCTCCGGGGTTGCTTCCGGTGTTTCCGCCGCCACGGCCGTTTCCGCAGCCGTTTTTTCGCCTTCCTCGGCCGGTTCTTTTGCCTTGGCAGCCGCGGCGATAATCGCCTCGACTTCCTCGGCAGTGATTTCTTCAGCGGTTTTGACGGTGAGGAATTTCAGAATCTTGTCGTCGATTTTAAGATTGCGTTCCACTTCATCGACGATGTGGCTGTCTCCGGCAAAATCGAACAGAACATAAAACCCCATGTTCTGTTTCTTGATGTCATACGCCAGCTTTCTTTTGCCCCATTTTTCGATCTTGATGATCAACCCTTTGCGCTCCGTTACCATGGTCTGGTAACGTTCGACGATCTCGCTGATCTCGGTGTCAGGGAGATTCGATAAAGCAATAAAAACAACATCGTACCTTCTCAATGACCTACCTCCTCTCGGCTCTGTAGCCCGATCTCCAGGATCGAGCAAGGAGTCCTAAAAAATTAGGGTATTTTAAAAACGAACTGGTCTTTTATTATATGAATTCGCAGAAATCAAGCCTTTTTATGGTAACCGCCCGGGGACGATTTCTCCCTGCGCCTGTCGGCAGACCACCTCAAATGTACTGGAACCAGTAATCCTCGATAAAGCGGAAGTTCTGTTTGACTGCCTCCCGGCCGGTTAATATATCTCCGTGACCGCTCATGAGATATTCGACATCGAGATTCTTGATCTTGCGGATGCTCTCCTTCAGTCGGGGGCCGCTCCCCTCCGGCAGATCCGTCCGGCCGATTCCCTGGTTGAAAACAACATCCCCGGTGAACAGGACCTTTTGCTCAGGCCAGTACAGGCAGACCGAGCCCGGCGAATGGCCCGGCGTATTGTACACCTCTAAAATCACGTCCCCCAGGGGGAGTGTTCCCTCATCCAGGTACAGGTCCGGCGCGGGGATGTCGTAGGATTCCCCCGCCCATTCCCTGATGAAGCGATACTCTTCCCCGCTCATGGCCAGAAGCGATGGATGCTGCAAACGGAAGGCCGCCTCCAGGTGGTCCGGATGCCCGTGGGTGATCAGGACATAATCGATTTGGGAAAGCGCCACGCCCAGTTGCTTCAGATTCTGTTCCACATGGCGGAACAGATGATCGTGCCCCGGATCGATGAGAATCTTCTTTTCCCGGTCGATAAAGTAGGTGTTGCAGTTATTTTCGCGAAAATCCTGCCAGACAAAGGCATGAAACCCTTCGAAAACTTTCATGAAACAATCCTCCCTATCAAATTAATCCCATTCAAGACTGATGCGCCTCATAAGTCGTGTACATCTCTGATACATCGTTTACACTTTTTGCGGGTTTATCAAAATTCTATCCCCAGCTTCAACTGGGGGCGAAAGAATTCGCCCAAGGCTTCGAGATCGTCCTTGCCGAAGGATCCACGGGAAAAGATGGAACGGAAGTCCGGAAGGAAGAGATCATCACCTGTCTGCCGCTCTATTCTTTTGTCATCCTGCTCAAGGTCGAGTCGGGACAGAGACATACGGAAGCCCAGCACATCCAATTCATTCCAATTCCCGCCCTCTTGCGTTTTCCGTTCCTCCAGCGCAATGGTCAGGGGAGATATGGGTTCGGAAACGTTTTGCCGGAGCACATCATCCAGTTCGGCCGCCTGTTGGGCCAGGGCATCCGCCCGGAGGGACGGATTGACGGTAAAGAAACTTTTCCGGGCCGGGTGATAATGGTAATCTGCGCTGAAAACCGGTACGACAAGCACGATAAAAATGAACGGCACCATAAAAACAGCCAGCCGAAGTCCGTATTGTATCATGGACCATACCTCCGCTACGGATTTCCGCTTTGCTCACCCAGGATCAGGATGCGATCTTTGTAAAGAGGATCATCAAGCTTCATGTCATTTAATTTAAGCAGCGTTCCCACGGATACACCCTGCCGGCGGGCGATTGTCAAAAGCGTGTCTCCGCTCTTGACCCGGTAGGTTCGTTTATCCTGTCCTTTCGCTTTATCACCAACTTTTGCCTGTTTCGGTTTTATCTCTCCATCCGGAGACAACCCTTCAATTTTAAGACGTTTCCCCACATACAAGGGGTCCTCCGGCTTAAGTCGATTCAGTGCCACCAGATCCCCCAGGGTCATATCAAACCGTTTGGCAATCCGGCTCAGAGTGTCCCCTTTTGCCACCGTATAGAAGAAAACAGGCTTCTTCGTCTTTTTTTCAGCGCCTGCTGTTTCCGACGCCCTGGCACCCGGGCGATTCGTAGCCTCGCATGCGCCGCCCTCTTTGGTGGGTACGCCGTTTTGATCCTTTCGTTCCCCTTCGATTTTCAGCCTTTTTCCGACATACAGAGGGGCATCCGCTTCCAGTTGATT
>CAZTYA010000194.1:0-4494 GCA_964617255.1 uncultured Syntrophales bacterium | reverse complement strand
GCATCGCCTGCATGGGCTGCGTCAACAACTGCCCGGCCCAGGCCATCGACATGGTCTTCATGGGGAAAAAAGTCTACGGGTTCAAGGATTTTCTGCGGAAATACGATATTCATATTCAGGAGCCCAAGGAACTGAAAGGATGAAACCAGAGAAACCGCCTGGGCCGTACAATCGGAGGATTCAAAAGCATTACAAGCCATTCCTTTTCCCACTCCCCTTCCCCCCATAGCATTGTATCCACCCATTTTCGCACCGGAATACGGATCAGCACCTACCATACTTACGAGATAATCAAGCATTGCCGCCGGCATGAAATGATCTATTCTGTAATCGCATCAGGATGATTGAGTTTGTACACGGGAAGACAAATCATCGGAAAGGAGGATTAAACCATGAAGAACACGTTGACGACAAACAGCGATGGCCGTTTTGAAAACAAGCAATGGGTGTGGGCGGCAATTATTGTCATGGCCATTGTTGTCGGAATCGGACTCGCGCCGCGGGTCAGCGATGCATGCTGCTTCTATAACCTGGTGGACAAGGGAGGCATCGATGCAGAATTCAGTTGCGGGGTTTTCTGTGGAAATACGTGGTATTTGGAGCCTGGGGAGCATAAGTGTCGCCCGGGAAAAGGGGGAGACGCGACGATCAGGAGGGCAGGACAGAGATGCGATATCTCTACCGTCAAGAAACATGGTTGGGTTGAAGTAACCCGTACAGGAAACAAAGGCCTCGTCCTAAGCAAAGATGATAACGCCAACGTCATCGATTCCTGTACGTTCGACTGGGTGAAATGAACAAGCATTGTCACCGGCATGAATTGATCTATTCCATAATCGCAGCACGGAGATTGAGTTTATCTGACAGAAGACACCAGCACAGCAAAAGAGGATTGGGCCATGAAGAGCACATTGTTGAATCCAGTCTGCAGAGGGCCCCGAAACAAGGGAGCGATGTTGATGGCGTTCATCGCCATGGCTTTGATCGCAGGAACCGTAATGTTTCCCAAGAGCACCGAAGCATGCTGTTTCTATAACCATACCGACACGAAGATTTTCGTTTCTTTTACCTGCGGCGTATTCTGCTGGAACGACTGGGATATTGAACCCGGAGATCACGCCTGCCGGCCGGGAAAGGGAGGAAATGCCGAGACGATCTCGAAATCCAAACATGGTTACCATGCATGCTGGTACATGTGGGTTAAGAAACACGGCTGGATCGAGGTCCATCATGTTTCGGCTCAGGGCATGAACAAGGGCGTTGTGGAAAACAAAGATGAAAACGGAAACACGATTCAAACCTGCACCTTTGACTGGTGATGATGAACAACGAGACGGCATTTTTCAGTAGAGCCGACTCTTTGCCGACACCGGATTCCGAGGGCAACATTGTTGCGCTGCAGACAGGATGATGGTCCACCGGCAAATGAAGGCAGCGGAAAGGAGGATCGGGCCATGATGAACAGAATGTCGAAACCGGTTTGTTGGTGGATGCGAGAGAAGAGAACGATGTGGACGGTTATCATCGCCGTTGCGCTGATTGCGGGATACCTGACGATCCCTGTGAGATCGGAGGCGTGCTGCTTTTACAACTCGGCGGATGACAAAATCACGGTCAAGTTTGACTGCGGCGTATTCTGCTGGAACGTCTGGGATCTCAGCCCTGGACAACATAAATGCCGGCCGGGAAAACAAGGATACGTTACCCTCTACCATAACCAAAAGGATCCTTGTGAGCTTCTGCCGGTTGCAAAACATGGCTGGGTCAACGTCTATCATGTTCAGGATAAAGGCGTTGCGGAAAGCAAAGATGAAAATGGAAACACGACCAATGTATGCGAGTTCGACTGGGGCAAATAAGGAACTGTGACGCTACTCAATAACACAGGCCATTTACCGAGGCCGGGCTGCAAAACACCTCCGTCTTGTGGAGCAGAGTCGAGCAGAGCGAGCTGTCTGACACGGAGTGAAATCACTGGAAAGGAGGATCGAACCATGAAGCATGAATTGTCGAAACCAATCTGCGAACGGTTGGGAAACAGAGGAGCAATGTGGATGGTTACCTTTGCGATTGTATTGATCGCGGCAACTGTACTGATTTCCAAGGACTCCGAGGCATGCTGCTTCTACAACAAGAGTGACGGCAAGATGCATATTTCCTTCAACTGCGGCTGGTTCTGCGGAAACGTCTGGACTCTCGAACCCGGGGAACACAAGTGCCGGCCGGGAAAAGGAGGGGTTGTGAACGTCAGGCGTATTGGAAGTGTTGTTTCCTGCGATGTATCTGTTGAAAAGCATGGCTGGGTTGACGTCACCCATGCCTATCCTCCAGGGGGTGAGGGTCGAGTGGAAAGCAAAAATGCCGATGGTGTCGTCGTCCAAAAATGCTATTTCGCTTGGGGTTTTTCTCAGTAGAACAGCTGTCAGGCGTCCCGAGTACACTGATTTTGTGGAGACGGCCACGAGGCATAAGGCGGGGTCGTGGCCGTCTCCAATCTCCTGGCAATCAAAACCGCCATTGAGCGTCCGGCGGGCAAGATATTTGACCTTTTCATTCAAGATCGATTCAAAGCCAGAACCTCTTTTCAAAGAACGGTTAACAGTTGCCGGTTATCTCGACAAAACGGGTATGCATACCCACCAACGTCGATGCCGGATATGAGAATATCAACGAAAGGCCGAATGAATTGGATTTGGCTGACGCGGAACGAAAGAGGAGGATCGAGCCATGAAAAACATATTATTGAAAGCAATGAGTCGAGGGTTGCGAATGAAAGGAACGATGTGGGTGGCGGTCATCGCCGTCTCCCTGATAACAGGTGCCATGATGATCCCTAGAGACGCCAAGGCATGCTGCTTCTACAACAAAGCGGACGGCGATATCGCAGTATCCTTCAATTGCGGCTGGTTCTGTGGGAACAAGTGGACGATCAACCCCGATCAACACAAGTGCAGGCCGGGAAAGGGAGGAATCGCAACCATCAGGCCTTCTGAAAAATTGCACAGTTGCGACATCGAGGTTGCAAAACACGGCTGGGTTGAAGTCACTCATGCTGGCGACAAGGGCGTTGTCGTAAGCAAAGACGACAATGGAAACATAACCCGGACATGCACATTTGACTGGCATAAAGATAAGCCGACCCCTACCCCATGAGATCCGGAATAAGGAGGATCGAGCCATGAAAAACATCTTTCCGAAAACAGTCGGCGGCGGCTTGCGAAGGACAGGAACAATGTGGACGGCTGTCTTCGTCATCACCCTGTTAACGGGAACCATGATTCTTCCCAAGGACTCCGCTGCATCCTGCTTTTACAACAAAACGGACAAAAAGGATGTAACGTTTAACTTCTACTGCGGTTGGTTCTGCCATAACGACTGGAAGATCCATGCAGGGGGACACGAATGCCGACCGGGGAAGGGAGGGTTCGTGCACGTCTTCGCCTCCAGCAGTCAGGGGTATTGTCAAGTCGATGTTGCAAAACACGGTTGGGTCGAGGTCCATGATGTTTCGAGTAAAGCCGTTATTGAAAGCAAAGACGATAATGGAAACACGACTCAGACATGCGTATTGGATTGGTAGATTTTGATACCCGCTTGAAATCACGTCCAAGCGGGCAAAAGATGTTCCCTCGTATGGATGCCGGCTTTCAAGATTGTCTCCGTTCGGTTGAACGGACTGAATCTGCCCGACTCGGAACGAAGGCAGCGAAAAGGAGAGTCGAGTCATGAAGCATGCATTGACAAAAACTGTCCGTCGGGGGTTGCCGGAGAACGGAACCATGTGGGCGGCGATCATCGTCATCTTCCTGATGATGGGAACCATGATGATCCCCAAAGACGCCGAGGCATCCTGCTTTTACAACAAAACAGATGCGAGAGAGATCATCGTTAACTTTTACTGCGGCTGGTTCTGCCATAATGACTGGAAGATCAATGCAGGGAACCATAAATGCCGACCGGGGAAGGGAGGGTACGTAGACGTCTTTACCTGGAGCAGTAAAGGTGTTTGTCGAGTCGATGTCGCAAAACACGGGTGGGTTGAGGTCTATGATGTTTTGGGGAAAGGTGTTGTAGAAAGCAAGGACGAAAATGGAAGCACCACCCAGACCTGTACGTTTGGGTGGAAATGATCCAAAAAGTCCGATATTTCTACTAAACAGGTTCTGCAAAGACGGTCACGAAAGGAAGGGGGGTCGTGACCGTCTTTTTTCTTCTCCACCGGGATGCATATCATTCCTTGAGCCGGTGAAACGCTTTTCAGAAAACAGCCCTCCTATCCTTCCTCATCGAAGAAACCCCACCAGCAAATCCGGTGCTCTTCCCTCTGCAACCGCCCGGTCTGCCGCTTGACTTCCGGTCAAGGGCTTCATCGAGAAAAAAATCATGTCCATGATCGAGGAAAGGGCCTGCACCCACTTTACGGATGACAAATCGTTCCTGGACAGGTTAAAAGCAGTTCCGGAAAAATTCTCCTGAGATCGGGCCCGGCCGCGA
>CAZTYA010000193.1:0-4507 GCA_964617255.1 uncultured Syntrophales bacterium | reverse complement strand
CGTGATGAAATTATTCCAGGGCTTTCACGATTTTTCCTCCTTTGCTGACAAGCGGATGGACAAGGGCGCATCCTCTCTGGTGCAAATCGATTCAGCCGACGTCAAAAAGTGCGACAACCTGATTCTCTTCCGGTTTGCCGGGTCTCACTTCCTCTGGAAGATGGTCCGCCGCCTCGTGGGGGTGACCGTCGAGGCGGGGCGAGGCAAACTGACCGTCAGGGATATCGAAGCGATGATGAAAACGCCTTCGGATATACCCGCCCGTTGCACGGCTCCGCCGTCGGGGCTCTTCCTGGAGCAGGTCCTGTATGAAAGCGATACATGGCGGCCCTTTCAACTGCCCAGATGGCCGACGTTAACTGAAAAACAAGGATGATTAATATACAATAACTACCTGTGATAAATGGTATTTATGCATGAAAATCCCACGCACTACCCGTGATGCGCCGTATGGATTTTCTGCGTAAAGTACAGAGACAGGGCGGCGAGACCGGCGCCGATGATGAAAGGTAGCCGCCAGTTCAGGAGCCACAAACTGCCGCCGATGACGGGAATGACCACGGCGGAAATGTGATTGATCGTGAACCCGACGGCGGTGCTCTGGGCGAGATCGCGGGGATCGGCGGTCTTCTGGAGATACGTGTTCAAACCGATGGCGAAATTGAAGAAAATGCTGTCCAGAACATAGAGGAATACGACCACCCAGACGTTCTCAATAAAAGCGTACCCCAGAAAGAGGATAAAAAGACTCGCGCTTTCCAGGGAAAGCACCACCCGCTCGCCATAGACATTGATGGCCCGGGAGATGAACCGGTTGGTCAGATACGTCAAGGCGTAATTGAGCACAAAAATACCCGCAACGGTGCTTACGCTCAGCCCGTATTTTTCAACCAGCAGGAAGACGGCGAAGACGATGAAAATTTGCCTGCGGGCGCCGCTCAGAAAGTTCAGGACATAGTAAAGCCAGTATTCGCGACGCAGGAGGAGCCGGTTCTGCATATGCGTCGCCGCTTTATCAACCGGATTTTTCGAAAGCATGTACACGCCCGTCGAAAATATAAAAAGTCCTAGGAGCAGAAAGTTCATCCGGTAAGGCAGGACAAAGGAAAGGCCCCAGACCATCGATCCCACGGCAATATTGGTCAGGGCGCCATAACCCCGCAGACGGGCAAAAACCACGGGCGCCTCCTGCGTATCAAAATACTGAACCGTCAGGGATTTGTTCGTGGTTTCAAACCAGTGAAAACCGATCGACATGACGACGGTCACCATCAACAGCCCCGGAAAGGTCGTGAAAAAACCGGTCGCCCCGATCCCGATTCCCAGCAGAACAACCGACCAGGCCGACAGACGGTGCTCTTTCATGAACAAAAGGACATACATCACGACAAAGGTGAGGAAACCCGGAATTTCGCGGACCGCCTGCGCCACGCCGATCTGAAAACCGTTTACCCCAATGATTTCCTTGGCAAAATTCGTGAATAGAGCCATCCAGCCCTGCAGACCGGCGCTGGCACAGATCACCAGCACCATGAGATAGGCGTACATGGGCTTGTTCCGATAGGTTTCCATCGCTTCCCCCACTCTAAAAAATGACAGTCATATTCACTGGATCAAGGAGAAATGCCTGAAGCGCCCCGGACGAATCCGCTCCGGCCATACCCGTGATGATCCATGGCTTAATGAAAGGCCTTCCCGGGCAGACCGGCTTATAACTCTTTTTTAGATGGAAAGCGTCATTTTTTTAACTTTCTGCGATACACATGCATGACTTCGCCGAGACCATCAGAATGCCATCGATTCTATAAGTAAAGCCCGGCAAGGTGTTTCTCTCCCCTCAACCACCCTTTCGGGAAGGATTATCTCCACTTTTCACTCTTTACTCTTTGTTTTCCGGCGATATGGTACACGGTTTGCAAAATTACCATGTTTAAAGGGCATATTTGAGACGTAAACAACAAGGACACCATGCTCACCTGGGGGAAAATACAAAATGGCGGAACAGGGCAGATTTATCTATTCCAGCCGTTAAGAATGATATAATTTAAATCATGGCATATCGAATTCACTCTTTTTCTTGATACGTGTATTTTGTGTCCTTAACTATTTATTATTTTTGAGCAACGGACAAATTGTGATAGAAAAAAATATCCTACGAAGGGATAACAAGCAGCAATGAACGCGGGGGGAAACATCCACAATGATTCTATTTTTTTCTCCGATCCAATGGAGGTCTCTCATGAGATTATGGGTCCTGTCCAAATCAGTCTTTGCATGGGCTGTATCGACATTTCTTCTCCTTCTCCTTTCTTTGTCGACAATACCCGCATTTGCCGCACATAATCCGCAGAGCGGCATCATCGTCACGGATGATAAAGCGTTTCCTCCTTTTGCCTTCCTCGATGCAGAGGGTAACCCGCGTGGTATCACCATCGACATCTGGACCCTGTGGAGCAAAAAAACCGGCGTCCCTGTGAAGTTTGATCTGATGGAATGGGATGAAGCCCTCAAAGCTGTCCGCGAGGGCCGGGCCGATGCCGTGGGCGGGCTTTTCCTGACACCGGAACGGAAAGCCTATTTCGATTACACGAAGGAAATCATCCGAATTCCGACCGCCATTTTCTTTCACCGGCAGATTGCAGGGATCAAAAGCTTGAAGGACCTTTCCGGTTTTCAAGTCGGCGTGATCAGGGGAGACAGCAGCGAAGAACTGCTGCGCACAAAGCACCCGGATATCAATCTCCTTGTCTATACCAGTACGGATGAGTTGGTCAAAGCCGCTATTGCCGGTCGAGTCAGGGTGTTTGTGGCGGATGAACCGGTTGCCCTGTTCTATCTGGCAAAATATCCGGGCGGGGAGACGTTTCGTCATTCCACAAGAGAAATAGCCATAAATCGCCAGTATTCGGCCGTCCGCAAAGGCAACACTTTGCTTTTAACCACGGTGCAATCCGGATTCGACAAGATCTCGAAAGCGGAAATTAACAGTATCGTAAAGGAATGGTCCGGCAAGAGTACCCGTGCGGATATTCCCTGGCGGGCAATCGGTTTGATTCTGATCGTTATTCTGATCATCGTCGCTGCTGTCCTTGTCTGGAATATTCAGTTACGCCGGCGTGTGCTCAGGGCCACACGTGATCTGGAAGAAAGGAACAAAGAGCTCGAACTTTCACGCGAGGTCATTCGCCAAAGTGAAGCGCGATACCGTGAACTGGTGGAAATTGCAAACAGCATCATCCTCAGGATGGATAAACAGGGCCAAATTCTCTTTTTCAACGAATTTGCCCTGCGGTTCTTCGGTTTCCGGCAGGAAGAGGTGCTTGGACGCAATGTCGTCGGAACGATCGTTCCCGAAAAGGAAACGTCCGGCCGGGATCTGGCGGCCATGATCAATGATATTGCAGTAAATCCGGATATATATGCCAAAAACGAAAACGAAAATATGCGCAGCAACGGTGATCGGGTTTGGGTGGCCTGGACCAACAAAGTAATTTATGACGCCAAGGGTGGGGTGAATGAAATCCTATGCATCGGGAATGACATCACCGAACGGAAACAGTCCGATGAGGAATTGGAACGCGTGCGGCGCCGCCTGGAAGCGGCTTCGACGGCAGGGCGCGTCGCCTTGTGGGAACTGAACCTCACCTCCGGCCGAGTGGACTGGTCGGAGGCCGTGGATAAAATGCTGGGGCATCCTCCCATGGCATTCCAGCGGACACTGACCGCGTGGCAGGACATTATCCACCCGGAGGACCGCCGCCGCGTGGACGAGGCGCTCGCCGCGCACTTGGATCACGCCGCCCCCTACGACGTGGAGTATCGCGTGCAACGGGCGGACGGGACATGGGTATGGTGGCGAGACACCGGTGCGGCACAGTGCGACGAGCAGGGGAAACCGTTTTCCATGGCTGGGGCCTGTGCCGATGTGACCGACCGGCGCCTCGCGGAAGAGGCTCTGCTGGAAAGACAGGGCATCATCAATGCCATTGTCGAGACTTCCCAGGACTGGATATGGGCGATAGACGCCGAAGGCGTCCACACCTTCTCAAACCCGGCAATACGAACGATCCTGGGCCGAGAAGAAAAAGAGATTCTCGGCCGGAAAAACCTGGACTTCCTGCACGAGGAAGATTTCGCCAAAGTACAGGCCATCCTTCCTGAGTGCATTCGCGAACGGCGCGGCTGGGAAAATCTTCTTCTCAGATGGCGGCACAAGGACGGCACCTATCACTACCTGGAGAGTAACGCCGTGCCGATCTTGGACACAACCGGCAAGCTGCACGGGTTTCGCGGCGTCGATCGCGACATCACCGAGCGCAAGCGGATGGAACAAGAACTGCATGAAAGCGAGCAGCGTTACCGCCTCGTGCTGGAAGGTTTGGAGAAGGTTGCCGTTCAGGGCTATTATCCTGATGGCACTATCACGTTCTGGAACCGCGGGAGTGAGTTGCTTTATGGCTTCTCGGCCCAAGCGGCCCTTGGACGCAATATACTCGATCTGCTTCAC
>CAZTYA010000192.1:0-4545 GCA_964617255.1 uncultured Syntrophales bacterium | reverse complement strand
ACATGTTTTCGATGGCCAGGCACAGACTGGAGTGGAGAATTCCTTCCCGGACGAAACCCTCGGGGTAGCCGGCGCAGAAACGGGGATCTCCCAGCACCACAATCATGGCAGGGGCGTCGAAACGCTGCGTCATGGGCGGGATGAAAAACTCGCCGATGAGCGTTTCAATTGTGTGCATGAGCGCCCTGTCCCGGACCACGACGATTTCCAGGGGTTGGGTGTTGTTGCCTGTCGGGGCGAGGGCTGCCGCCTCGGCGATCTTTTCCAGCATGTCCTCGGGCACGGGGTCTTTTTTGAACACCCGGACGCTCCGGTGGCTTTTTGCCACCTCCATGAAGGTTTCATAATCCATGGTTTTTCCTCCCTTCGCATGTCTTGTCCTCGGAGAAGACGGTTTAATTTTCTGAATGCCAGAACGTTTCCGCGCCGGTCTTTCTCCCGTAACCCAACCAGTCATCCATCTTGACGATCAGGGGATGAAGCTGCGGGTACCGGCGGATCACGCCCCGGACGGCGTCATGCAGCATCCCCTGGGGTTTGTTGAAGGGACACACCCGGATGCAGACAGTGCAGTCCATCCGGTTCTGGGCCCAGAAGGAAAAACAGCGCTCCGCATCAACGTACCATTTCAATATGCCGGACTGATTGGAGAAGTTCGGTCCCTGAGTCGTCATTTCACCGTGAGCGATGGCTTGAGAGGGGCAGTGAACCGCGCATTTTTTGCAGCTACGGCAGAATTCGGTGACCCCGAAGGGTCGGTAGGTGTCGTTGACCAGGGGGAGATCCGTAAAAACCTTGCAGAGACGTACCCGGGGGCCGAAGGTTTCCGTAATGAGGAGTCCCATACGGCTGGATTCACCCAGGCCTGCTGCCATGGCCAGGGGTACCGACAGGGCGGTATCGTTGCCGGCGGGGACAGCCCGCCATCCCAAGAAGCGGATAAAGGCGGCCAGCAGGTTGGCCGCAAAAGCCATCCGGGAATAACCGAGGCCGGTTGCGGCTCCCGCAACCGCCGTGGGTGCCGTCTTCATCCCCTCGTAGTCCATGGCCACCGCCAGAACCACGGCATGTTTCAGCCCTTCCGGTAATTCCAGGGGATAATGCTCCCGGGTGACGAGGTTGAATTCATGGGAGTAGATCCAGTTGGGGTGGACCCGGCCAATACCGACCAAGTCGGCGCCGTAAAACCGTGCCGCCTTTTTGATCAAGGGGGTCATCTCTTCCGGAGGCATCCGGACGGGACCTTCCGTTTCGGCGCATTTTTTGACCTTTTCGGGAAGTCCCTCCCAGGTGTAGAGGCCGTAATTGCTGCGGCTGTTACCGAGGGCAGCGCTCCATTCGAGATTCCAGGCCGCGTTGCGGAAGGCATAGTCGAGCTTCCGATAACCGCTTGTTCCCTTGAAGACGACCTCCCGGTAAAACCGGACACCCTGGTCATGAAAAGATTCATCCCAGGCGGCGCGTTTGAACATTTCGTTTCTTTGATCAAAACGTTCATTCGGAACCGGAAAAGGCCACGAGTTCTCCATTTTTTTACGACGCTCCTCCGGATGGGGAAATGTGGTGTTCTTTTATTGTCTCAACAAGGGCCCCGTGCTGTTCATACACAACGGATGACGATGGAACCTCTGATTGTGATTCCCCTCCCCTGGAGGAAAGGGATAAAGGGGTGGGAATAATCATTGTCCGCCTCTAAGGGGAGATAAAATTCGTGGTCCGGCGCAAAGGGAAAGAGAATTCACTTAAGGTTTCGTCTTCGACGCAGTGATATCTTTGAATGCCTGGGGCACCGAGGCCACCCTGTTTTTGGTGTAGTCGAAAGCAAGCATACCGGTTTTTGCCCTGACCACTTCCTTTCCCGTCGTGACATTGGTAATCCTGTACAGCAGGTCAAAACCATACTTGTTGAGGTCCGCCACGGTGACGTCGATGGCCAGCACATCTCCATAGAAAGCCTGGGACAGGTAGACAATAACCGAATCGACCATGATCATCCCCGTGCCGCCGATGTCGGATTCCTTGAATCCGTATTGTTTGAGAAACTGCAGGCGGGCTTCATGGATGATGGACAGGACCGCATCATTGCCCAGGTGGTTTCCATAGTTAATATCGCTGATCCGGAGGGGGATTTCCGTCCTGAACATGAATTTCTCCGGCAGTTCCAGTTCGACCCGTGCCATGTTCTATGGCTCCTCTTTGACGGACAGCTTCCCGTGAGTCCACTGCCGATGCTCTGCCTTGAGATGTTCAATCAGATGGTTCAGAATCCACTGAATATTTTGGACGGTCAGGCCGCAGAAAATGGGACGTGCGATATCCGGCGATGGGAAGCTGTTCAGGGCCGCATCCACCTGTTCCTTGTTAAAAGCAAGAAACATGATGATCTTGTCTTGCTTCTCCTCGTAGAAGTCCTCCGGGCCGTTATCGAGAATATCGGTGATCAGCCGGTCTTCCTTTCCGGAGGCGCTGATGACGAAGATGGCGTCATTTAAGGCATGATTGAAGGTATCCCTGATCCGGAACGCGTCTTCACGTTTATAACCGTAAATCAGGATGCCGATGGGATCTTTCATAATGGTTCAATTCCCTTTCCCGGGGAAGCAGAAGCCCCCGGCCGTTTGAGTGATTGTGGAGCGCATACAAAAGGGGTTTGAAAAAAAAGCGGGCATAGTTTATGAGGTTTCATGAGAAATGGCAACAAAATTCGCAAAAGATCGCCATCGATGAGGCCCGTAATCTCTACGATTATCCCTGTTTATCAGGAGGGGGAATCGATCAATCAGGCCATCCGCCACCTCCGATCGATAGAGGGAGGGATCTGTTGCGAAATCATTGTCGTGGATGGCCATTCTGACGGCAATACCCTTTCCGCCGTTGACGATGGAGCCGTTATCCGGATCCGTTCGACGAAAGGGCGCGGCTGCCAGATGAATGCGGGGGCACAGGCGGCACGGGGCGACATTCTCCTGTTTCTCCATGCCGACACATTGCTGCCTCAGAATGCGTTGTCCCGGATCATTTCAATTATGGAAAACAGTGCCTTTGCCGGCGGCGCCTTTTCCCTGAGGATCAACGGTAATCCGTTTTTCTTTCGCTTGATTGAGCGGTTGACCGTTTTACGCGCCCGTTTGACCCGGATCCCTTACGGCGACCAGGGCATTTTTATCCGGCGGGATTATTTTCGAAAGATCGGCGGTTACCGTGAAATGCCGATCCTGGAGGATGTGGATTTGATGCGACGGATACGGAAGCGGGGTGACCGGATCGTCCTTCTTCCCGAGCCCGTTTTGACATCCTCGCGGCGCTGGGACAGAAACGGGCTCCTTTGCACCACGTTACGGAATCGGATCATCATGGTGCTTTACAATCTGGGGATCAAGCCCGAACGTTTGTTGCGGTTTTATTCATAATCGATTTTTAAAAGATTTCAATCAATTCAAAATATTTATCCGGAAAGGAACATTAATTCAATGACAGGGACTTTTGTAAATTGCGGTACCATTCTGATCGGCAGCGCCCTTGGTCTTACCGTGGCGAAATATGCTCCTGAACGTTTCCGGACGATCATGACACAGGCCCTGGGGTTGGCCACGATCCTGATCGGCGTCCGCATGGCCGTTTCCGGCAGCGACGCCCTGCTGACCGTCGGCTGCCTCCTTTGCGGCGGCATCCTTGGAGAATGGATCAATGTTGAAAAATGGATTGAAAAAGGCGGGGAAAGGCTGAAGAAAAGTTTTGGCTCCAATTCTTCGACCTTTGTCCAGGGTTTCGTCACCACATCAATCCTGTACCTGACCGGTCCGATGACCATCGTCGGTTCCATCCAGGACGGCGTCGCCGGTGACGCCTCGACGCTTTTGCTGAAAGCCATGCTGGACGGCATCGCTTCCATTGCCTTTGCCTCCCTCTATGGGATCGGCGTAGCCTTCTCCGCATTATCCGTGCTCCTCGTCCAAGGGGGCATTACGTTGTCGGCATCATACCTGTTGTTTCTGAAAGACCCCCAGGTCTTGAATGCCATTATCTCCACGGGCGGTATTTTGATTGTGGGGATCGGGCTGAATCTCTTGAATATCATCCGTATCCGGGTGGGTAATCTCCTGCCTTCTCTCCTGCTGGTTTTGGTCTGGGTGCTCCTGATGCGGTAACTTTTTATAAAACAGCGCATATTTGCCGACAGTCATGAGGTTTCCCTATGAATCGATCCGAACATGACGGGACCATGAAACGGTGCCTGATCATGATGGCCAAATACCCTGAGCCGGGCCAGGTCAAGACCCGGCTTGCTGCGGAAATCGGTGCGGGCCATGCAGCGGAATTGTCCAAACGGTTCATCTTGGACTTGTTGCAGACACTTTCCTCCCGGGATTGGGAAATCCAAATGGCGCTTTATCCCTGGGAGCGAAAAGCGGAAATGTCGGCGGTTGTGGGAGAGAAATATGTTTTCGTGCCCCAACGGGGTCGTGACCTGGGCGACCGCATGGGGCATGTTTTTATCCAGCTTTTTGCCGAGGCGTTCCAGGAAATTATCATGATTGGCACCGA
>CAZTYA010000191.1:0-4563 GCA_964617255.1 uncultured Syntrophales bacterium | reverse complement strand
GCCCTTACCTGGCTGAAATGGTCCGGCTTCAAGGTACTCCGGGGGGAGACCGTCCACCTGAACCGTTTCCTCAGCCTGGTCGGGGTGGACGATCATGAAGCCTTTCGTCTGCGACCGTCATCCCCAAACCCGAAATCGGAGCATGCCGTGAAGGCGTCGCCCCGCCGTTTTATTCTGTTTCTCAAACACCGGCCCCTGATCGATCCGGGTGTCATGAACACGGTAGACCTTCAACTCTCCGGCCACACTCATAAAGGGCAGATTTTCCCCTTCGGGCTCCTGACCCGACTTTTTTTCCCTTACCACAGCGGTCACTTCACCCTGCCCAATGGTTTTCAACTTTATGTCAGCCGCGGCACCGGTACCTGGGGACCACCCATGCGTTTTCTGGCTCCACCGGAGATCACCGTAATCGACCTGGTCACGGCGGAAGGGAGAAAACGCGAGTGAGCATAACCCATTATCGCGATTCAGGAAAATGCGGACACCTGAGCGGGAACAATTAACAGTCATCAGGAGGCAATCATGAAAAAGAACCTCTATCCGGGGGTGCTGTTAGGACTTGCAATCGTATATCTGATTTATACCGGCGTCCGTCCCTATGACCGGCTGACCTGGCTGATGGAGGTTCTTCCCGTCATCCTCGCGGTGCCGATCCTCACCTTGACCTACCGGAGATATAAACTGACGGATCTCATTTATTTCCTGGTCTTTATCCATGCCCTGATCCTCATGACGGGCGGACAGTACACCTACGCGCGGGTTCCGCTGGGGTTCTGGCTGCAGGACTGGCTTGATCTGACCCGGAACCATTATGACCGGATTGGTCATCTCGCCCAGGGATTTGTGCCGGCCATGGTCGCCCGGGAGATTCTTATAAGGGGAAAATTCGTCAACGGCCGGAAGATGCTGGCCTTGATCGTGGTCTGTATCTGTCTGGCCATCAGCGCCTTCTATGAACTGATCGAATGGTGGTCTGCCGTCATTATGGGTCAGGGCGCGGATGCCTTTCTCGGCACACAGGGAGATCCCTGGGACACCCAGTGGGACATGTTCCTGGCCCTGGTCGGCGCGGTTACGGCGCTTATAACCCTTTCATCATTTCATGACAGACAGATTGAAAAACTGGATAAGGGAAAATGATCAAACGGCCTCGATAACCTCATAGACGTCAATTCGTCGTTCCACACCCTTTAAAAAGGTCAGTTCAACTTTCCGGGCAGAAACAAGATGGCGGATCTGCCGATAGGTTTCCTCACAGACCAGGATCTGGTCCCGCACCGCCAGACTTTCCAGCCGCGCCGCAATAATGACCGGCGTACCCAGAACCGTGTATTCCTTCTTCCGGGGCGAACCGAAGAAGCCGGCCTGCACCTCTCCGGTGGCAATCCCGATGCCGACCGTGATTTTTCGGCTTTCATCTTGAAGATCATTGATGGCGGCCAAGGCCTCCCTGGCGCGGAGGGCGGACAGGACAGCCCGTTCGGCGTCATTGCCATAGGAAACAGGGGCGCCGAAAACCCCCATGACGCTGTCTCCAATGTGCTTGTCAAGCATACCGTTGCAGGAGCAGATCACATCATCCAGGGGGGCATAAAACGATTTGTTCATCATGTCGGTCAACTCTTCCGCCGGCAGGCTTTCCGTCAGGCTCGAAAATCCACGGATATCGGCAAAAAGAATCGTGGCAGTCCGTCTCCCCGGGAGCAGATTCCCCCCCGATTGCTGCATCTGGGTGTAGACCTGCTCGGAGACAAACTGTTTCAGCCGCTTTTTCAGGATGTATTCCCGGATCTTGGCCCGCAGTTCCACGTTGTCAAACGGCTTGGTCAGAAACCCGTCGATGCCGGCATTGACCGACTCGATTGCGCTATCCATGGTGGCATAGCCCGTCAGCATGATTCTTGTGATCTCCGGGTTGATTCGCCCGATTTCAATGAGGGTTTCCAGGCCGTCTATCCCGGGCATTTTGAAATCGGAGACGACGGCCTCAATATCCCGTGTCCCATCGCGCACGACATGCAATGCCTGATCGCCGTTTTCGGCCGTCAACACCTGCCAATCTTCTTTCTCCAAGGCTCTTTTGAGTGAACGGCGCACCCCCTCTTCATCGTCAACCACCAAAATGATCATTTTTCCCTCCCCATCCGGGGCAGACGGATCGTAAAGGTCGATCCCCCGCCGACATGACTTTCCACGGTAATATCACCGCCGTGACGTCTGATCAGTTCGTAAGACAGGTACAACCCCAGACCCGTCCCCTCCCCCACAGCCTTGGTTGTAAAGAACGGTTTAAAGATGTCTTTCAGCACACTCTGCGGTATGCCCCGCCCCGTGTCGCTGCAGGCAATATGCAATTCTTGCCTTCCCTCATCATAGCCCGTGGCCAGGATGATCTGCCCCCCGCTTTCCGGCAGGGATTGAAAGGCATTCTTGATAATATTGACCATCACCTGCCCCAGAGACGAAAAATTACCCTCCACCTCTGCCGGAGAAGCGGCGTAGCGTTTTTCGATCACAACCGGAAGAAACTTGCATGCATTATGAAGGACCCGCAGGGCGTCATCGATGACCTCATGGATGTTTACGGGCTCCCGATAGCTGTCCGTCTGGCGGGACAGACCCAAAAGACTCCGGACGATGTCCCCCGCCCGCTTTAATTCTTTGAGCGAAAATTTCAGGTCCTCAATCAGATCATCCCGTTTCGCTTTGATCCCGAAGGACGTTTCCACGGTTTCCACGGCGCTTTGAATCAGGCTGCAGGCACTGGCCAGGGGATTGTTCAGTTCGTGCGCCGTCCCCGCCACCAGTTGACCGATGGCGGCCAAACTTTCCGAACGAATCAGTTGCGCCTCGGTCCGCTCCTTTTCCTCGAGAACCGCCTGCAAAGCGGCTGTCCGTTCCGTGACGCGGTTTTCCAGGTCCCGGTTCAGATTTTCGAGCCGCTCAAAAAACAGGGCGTTTTCGAAAGCCGTGACAGCCTGGTTGGCCATGGTCATGAGAATCTCCAGATCTTCATGCACCAGGAGTTCCCCGGACTGCTTCTCCCCCAGCAGGATGACGCCCAGAAGGCGGTCTTTCGCGATCAGGGGCACCGTCGCCACACAACCCAGGACATGCATCAGGGCCAGCGCCGCCGTTTTATCCTGCCCCTCCGGCAGACAGCGTTCCAGAAACGACCGGCTCACGGCGGCGGGAATGCCTTCCAGACAACGGCTCAGACTATCCATGGCGCCCGGATTCACATCAGCAAGACATGACGACGCCGCTTCTCCGGGCCCGAAGAAACGTGTTTCTCCTTCAGGATCCAGTTTTATGATCAGGTGAATCGAGCGCAGCCGGATATGATACTGAATGGAATCCAGGAGCAGATCCCGAATATCATCGGTTTTGCGTATCCGGTTGATCCGACCGCTGATTTCCTTCAGGATTTCCCGGTAATCGTACCGGCCCATAAAGAAAACGCGGTCCAGCCATGCCTTGATCCATGTTTTTAGAGGATCAAAAAGCATCACAATCGTTATGGCCAGCACCATGGCCAGCAAGGAATTGCGATAACCCGATTTCATGAGGAAATAACTCATGAAATAAATCAGAATCAGGTAGATAACCGTCAGGACTCCCGCCAGGATAAAGTAAGTTGTGCCACGGCGAATCAGGGCCCCCATGTCAAGGAGATCGTATTTCAAAACACCGAAAGCCAAAATGACGGCTGGAATGAAATTGAAATTGCCCAGGGGATAGACAGGAAACCCCATCACGGGAAAAACGTTGAAGCTGAGCAGGAGTGTTCCGAGCCCCAGACCACCGGTGACATATTTGATCCTGTTTTTCTGCTGGCTGTCAGCGGCCCGTTTTCTTCCCCGCACCAGAATAAACAGACAGTACAGCACCGAAGCCACCGCCATAACCGCAAAAAGCATAAAGAGGGGGCCGCCGCGGGCGATCCGGCCGAATGCATATTCGTAGAACCCGCTAAAGAAAAGATTGGAAGGCAGGAAACAGAGGAATATTGAGGTGATGCCGTATGAAATCCATTCCAGAGCCCGGCGGTTGCGAATGCCCAGAAATGCATGAGTAAACTGGATATAAAGCGGCAAGGTGAAGATAAACGGGACATAGATCAGCCGGTAGATGAGCAGGGCCGTTTGGGAAGAGTCGATCAGGAAAACCAGGACGAAATTCCCGTTCAGCAGGGCGCCAAGGAAACAGACACCGGCAAAGTAAAAATTGGTCGGATTCTTCCGCCCCCTGACAAGAGAAATCAGGGCCAGGCTTGCCAGAATTAAAAATCCCAGCAAGGAAGAGACAAGGAAAAAGGATTTTACCCCCGACAGAAACATCTCACAATCCCCCGCTTTGTGACCGTTTCCGAAACGCCTTACTGCGGCATACTATTACTCAGGTACTTGATATTACAACACTAAAAAACAAAGACCGCCGCGGCCAATACCGTCGTATACACATTCTGTTTCACGATACTGGACTGCGTGATATTGCGCGTACCGACGATCTTGCCGCTGATCTTGAAGATCTCCTTCTTTTCATCCCAGCTTTCATCGA
>CAZTYA010000190.1:0-4569 GCA_964617255.1 uncultured Syntrophales bacterium | reverse complement strand
CCGTCCCCCTACGACGTGGGAAAACCACCCCTGACCACGCACCCACCGATGAATGCACAGCCGCTTCCATATCAGGGTGTTTTCACGAAAACGCTTATTGAAAGATTTAGTGGCATGTCACATGACCACCATTGCCGGGAAGGATATTTGAATTCGGAACCACCCGGCATTCTTATGTAAAAAAAGGCTATTCACCTATCATGACGGACAGTTACCTGTTTTTTCAATGAGGCGAATTCCTTACAACCGCGGCGACATATACTAAAAAGAGAGATGAAGGTCAAGGGGAAAAAGCCCGGCCCGGCGGATATGCAACCTTATCTCGCCGGGCCGTAACTCACTTGATTGAAAAGGATTTCTCGGACCTAGCCCAAACGCTCCGCCACAATCTCCGCAATATCCTTCACCATAACCTTATCCGCCGCCTTTTCGTCCTTCAGGCCGTCCTCGAACATCGTCATGCAGTACGGACACGCTACCCCGATCACCGAAGCCTTCGTCTTCAACGCCTCCTTCGTCCGCTCCGCATAAATACGGCTGCCCTGGTTCTCCTCCAGCCACATCCGACCGCCGCCCGCGCCGCAGCAGAAGCTTTCGGCGTGGTGCCGCGCCATCTCGACCGGCGATTTGCCTGCACATACCCGCGCAATGATTTCCCGCGGTTCTTTGTAAATGTTGTTGTACCGCCCCAGATAACAGGAATCGTGATAGGTAATGCTGCATTCCTCATGATTTTTCAGCTTGATCACCCCGCTCTGCAACAGTTTGTGAATCAACTGAGAATGGTGCATCACTTCAAAATCAACACCGTACTGCTTATAATCATTTTTCAGGGTGCTGAAACAGTGGGGACAGTACGTAATGATCTTTTTAATACCGTATTTCCTGAACATTTCGATATTGTCCTTCACCAGGATATCAAAGGCATATTCATTGCCCAGCCGCCGCAGGGAATCACCGCAGCACTTTTCCTCATTACCCAGAACACCCCAGGAGACCCGGGCCGCATTTAGAATCTTCCCTACCGCCTGTGTCACCATCCGGCCTCGCGGGTCGAAAGAACCTGAACAGCCCACATAGAACAGATACTCCACCTGGGCACCGTGGGAGAGAATCTTGATATCCCGATCGTGAACCCATTTATCACGCTCATTCGGTGCAATTCCCCAGGGATTGAAGCGCTGCTCCGAGTTCTCGAAAAAAGCAATCAGCTCTTCCGGAAAAGCCGCCTTTTCCATCACCAGATGACGGCGCAGGCCGATCAGTTTCGGCACGTGCTCGATGAACACAGGACACTTCTGCATGCAGGCCCCGCAGGTGGTACACGACCAGATCGCGTCCACCGCAATGCTCTCATCGCGGTTGTCGATCAACGCCACCGACATCTCCGCCTTATCCGATGCTTGGGCAATTGTATCGTAAGGACGGGACGCCAAAATATCCTGGCCGTTCGCCAGCAGGTTCATTTTCCCCGCGTGAATCACCATACGCGGATTTAAGGGCTTCTGTGTGTTATGCGCCGGACACGCCGCCTGGCAGCGCCCGCACTCCGTGCAGGACAGAAAATCCAAAAGGTCTTTCCACGTGTAATGCACGACCTTCGACACGCCGAATCGTTCACCACGCCTGAAGATCATCCGTGGAACCGTAGTCACAAACGACGCGCTCCGGAAAAAGATATTCGGAATCGCCGTCAGGATATGTATATGCTTGCTGTAGGGCAGATAGTTCATAAAGAACAGCAAAACCAGAGCGTGAATCCACCAGAACACCCGTGCCGTGACATGGGCGTCCTCCGGTGTCATCCCCTCGAACAGCGGCGCCAGCAGAAACGACACCGGCATCGTCCAGGGGGCGATCTCTTTCTCGCCCAGGCGGATCTCACTCGCGTGATAACCGAAATAGGCAATCATCAGCGCTGCAACCAGACTCAGGATCACAAAGGCGTCCACCGTCGGATCAATGTGGGCCGGTCTAAAAAAAACTCGCCGGATCACTGCATTGGCCACGCATACCAGAACCACCACAGACATGACGTCTGCCATGAACAGCATTGCCCCGTACGGAATGTCGCCCAAAAACCAGAAGGAAAACCGCGGGAAAATCCCCGAAACCAGAAATTCCAGATTCATGAGCAGGAGGAACATGAAGCCCCAGAACAGAAGCAGGTGATTCACGCCGAACCCTTCGCTTACCACCCGGACCTGCGCGAAAGCATAGACCAGCATCCCGCGGAACCGCGACCACAACCGGTCAAACCGGTTCTCTCCCTCCCCGAGGCATATCATCGCAAACAAACGGTACAGGTTCCGGAACAGAAAACCCACCGCCCCAACGGCAACAAACAAAAATAACAAGGATTCTACAGGACTCAAGGGAACTCCTTTCTATCACACCGATATGACTTATAACCTCTCACTTCACCCGCTCAACGGCTATGGATTCGCCGCCTGACCGGAGCCCTTCTTCTTCTCCAGATCAAGCCAGAACAGGTTCGAAATATCCGATGAAACCGGATGGGCCCAACTCGTATGGAGTTTGTCGATCAACGCCGGAATAACCTCCAGAACGTCACCCACAATCCCCAGATGCGCTACCTCGAATATCGGGGCGTTCCGGTCCGTGTTGATGGCAATAATATAATCCGAATCCTGCATCCCAACCAGGTGCTGAATCGCCCCCGATATCCCGCAGGCAATGTAAAGCTTTGGCCGGACCGTCTTTCCCGTCTGCCCCACCTGACGCGCATGGGGCATCCAGCCCGCGTCCACAGCACTGCGCGATGATCCCACCACGCCCCCCAAAATGTCCGCCAGGTCGTACAGCATCTTGAAGTTCTCCGCCGCTCGCATCCCCCGGCCGCCGCTCACGATAATGTTCGCTGCTGCGATATCGATTGCCCCCTCCGTCTTCAGGGAAATGATCTCCAATACCGCACTGTTGATCTGATCCGCCAAAAGGCCGAACGGCTCCATCACCATCGGGCCCGACAAGCCCGGTTTCAGATCCGGTTTCGGCATCACGTGCGGACGAACCGACGCCATTTGGGGACGCGCCGTCTCAGTCAAAATCGTCGCCATGATGTTTCCGCCAAACGCCGGACGTGTCTGCTCCAGCAACCGCCGGGTCTTGTCGATCGCCAGACCCGTACAGTCTGCCGTCAAACCCGTTCCCAGATCCGTCGCAATTGCTCCCGCCAGGTCGCGGCCCAGACCCGTCGCACCGATCAGAATGATCTCCGGCATATACTTCCGAATCAGACTCAGTGCCCCGTGGAGATACGTCTCCGTCCGGTAATGCTCCAGCAACAGGTCGTCGATTGCATAAACCGTTTCCGCTCCGTAGGCGAAGGCCTCATCCGCCAGGTGCTTCACGTTCGAACCCAGCACAAACGCCGACAGGGGTACCTGAAGGTCGTTCGCCAACGTCCGGCCGACACCCAGCAACTCCCACGACACCGAATGCGCCTTCCCCTCCGTCTGCTCGACGAAGACCCAGACCCCCCTCCACGCGTCCAACGGAGACGGCCCCTTCTCACCCCTGGCCGCCGGCGTCTCGTCCGCCTCTTCCTCCGGCGCGCCACCGGCCGCACCCTGCTTTGCCAACTCATCCAGAATCGCCTGCTCCTCCGGCGTAAAAACCATCTTCAACGCCTCCGCCGGACAGATCTTCACGCACTTCTCGCAACCGATACACTTGTCCGCCAGGATGATCGGCTCTTCCTTCTCGTTCATCTCGATGGCAGCCACTTTACACGCCGTCTGGCAACGCGCACCACAGGCGATACACTTCCCAGGTATCAGCTCTGCTTTCCCGCGGGGTTTCTTTACCTTTTTCTCCATTGCGTCTCCTAATAAAGGAAAATATCCATCAGGGGCGCTGCCGCCCCGTTTTTTTCTCTACTTCTCCAAAGAGATAAAATCCCAATCCATCAGCTTTTTGAATACTGCGTCCACTGCGTTGCCCATTCTCTCCCCGACGCCTTCCACGATCTCACCCTTGTCCCGCTTTGGAGCAAAAATCCTCCTCACCTGCGTCGGCGATCCCTTCAAACCAATCTTGTTCACATCCAGCTTCAGCACATCATTCGTCCAGACCGGCACCTTCGCCTCAATCGCATCCAGCCGTCCCGGTACCGTCGGATAACGCGGAACGTTCGCCTCTCGCATAATCGTCATTAACGCCGGCATCCGCGACTCCACGATCTCGTGCATCTCCTCCAGTGCACGGCGCACCACGATGATCCGCTTCTCCTTGTGGATCTCCAATACCCGGTCCACCAAGGTCAACTGCGAATACTTCAACCGGCACGCAATCCCCGGACCCACTTGAGCCGTGTCCCCGTCGATCGTCTGCTTCCCGCATAAAACGATGTCCACCGGATCCTGCTTGTCCAGCTTCCGGATCGCCTCCGATAACACCAGGCTCGTCGCCAACGTGTCCGCACCGCCAAATACCCGGTCGCTCAACAGAACCGCCTCGTCCACACCCAGGGCCATCGCCTTCTTCAACACCGCGTCCGCCGCCGGCGGACCCATCGAGATCGCCGTAATGTGACCACCGTACTTC
>CAZTYA010000189.1:0-4577 GCA_964617255.1 uncultured Syntrophales bacterium | reverse complement strand
GCTGGGTTGTCGTCAAGGCGACCGCCACCCCGATCAGGGGCAGGGTGAAGTAGGTGTAAAAAAGGGCTGTCTGTGCGAAGGGCGGAAGGTACCCATAAATCCATGGAATGACGGTGAGGCCCAGGACTAAAGACAGCGTCATTAAAGAAAAAGTATAGCAAGCATAAATCAACAGCGGCAAGGTTGGGCTTAGACGCTTCATCTCCAAAGCCCCGGAGTCGATTTGCCGAAGCACCTTGTCGGAAAGGCTTTCATTGAAACGTGCCGTCAGTGGTTCGAGTTTCTGGCTGAAAAAGCCAAGAGGTAGAAAACAAAGGATGTCCAGAACGATGATTTCCTGACGGATAAGGGGAGCGTGCTCCGCCAGGACAATCACGGTGATGGCGGTGACGACGGCAACGATGGAATCATTGGGCGGTAAGTAGGTGCCGAGCGGTGCTTTGTTGATCCAGAAGATCTCAATCAGGGCTCCGACCCAAAGGCCCGTCAGAGGGGCGCCCATGATCAGGCCGGCGACGGGCGCAACGATGATTGGACGGGACAGCATCATCTGGAAGGCGATACGATCCAGGCAGAGTATGGTTCCCGCCAGAGTCGCCAGACCAATTCTAATCAGGACAGGTATGTCGATGGTTATTTGATCCATTTTTAAACAGTACAACCTCGATGCAATACATCAATAAAAGTGGATCCGAAGGGTCAGGAAGGAATTTTCCTGATAATTTCCCGAATATCCCCCGACTTTTCTTTCGGAACACGCCGGATATCAATACGGACACCCAGGTCCCGGGTCATGGTGGAAAGCTGACCAATGTCTTCGTCGCTGAGAAATACGGAAGGTGAACAGCAAACGGCGCAGTTTTCACTGTGGACATTGCCGATGTTTAGGGACTCAAAACGAAAGCCCAGATTAAATGACCGAAGCGCGTCCTGGATGTTGCAGAACAGAACAATCGCCTTCTCGCCTTTGTCCCGCTGAAAGGGGTAGATCTTGGCAAATTCTGCTACCGTGTGTATATAAAGATCGATGTCTCTTGGCAGGGCCATGCGGATGACGGTTTCCCTGAAAAAGTCGCCGGACAGATTGTCGTCTGCAATGATGATGCAAGTCGCTTCCGTATAGGGAATCCACGCCTCGAGAATCTGACCGTGCACCAATCTGTTATCGACCCGCACCAGGGCTATGTCAAAAGACATCTTGCCATTTAACCTGATAACTTTTTGTTCAGTATTTCACTTGCCGAGTAGATATTTTTCTTGCCGTATTCGCTGATAAAGGAAGCAAAATCCTTTAGACTCATATCCGCTTTGATATCGGATAGTTTAAGCATCATGGGCAAATTGACGCCCGTAACCACTTCAATCTTCCCTTCTTTCAGGAAGGACAGGGAAATATTCGAAGGCGTTCCACCGAACAGATCGGTTAAGATCAGGACTCCCTGGCCCTGGTCCAGCTTTTTGATCGCCTGGCTCATTTCCTTGTTGATCTGTTCGACGCTTTTGGTTTGGTCGACCGGAACGTGGAGAACGTTTTTCAGGGTTCCTTTGATCGCTTCGGCGGCTCCGATGAGTTCGTTGCCCAGATTCCCATGTGTTGTAATCAGTACACCGATCATCCGACTCCCCCCTTACTTCCAATTTGAGGCGTTACGCTAATGGATTGGCCGTAAAATGTCAAGGTGAATCGTCTCTTGCGCAAAAGCAGGTCCCCTGAGAGATGAGTTAATAAAAGTTTGATTCCGTGCCCAAATAGCCTATGATACCCATCGTGAATTTATCGTCTTTAAAACAAGAAAGGGAAAAGATATGAAGAAACAATGTCCCCACTGCGGCGGTGAACTGGAATGTTACCGTAATCCTTTTCCGACGGTGGATATCATCATTGAAATCCCGAGAAGGGGAATTGTACTGATCAAACGAAAAAACAAACCTTTCGGCTGGGCTATTCCGGGTGGTTTTGTCGATTACGGTGAAACACTGGAGGAGGCAGCCGTTCGGGAGGCCTTTGAAGAGACGGGGCTGAAGGTAGAACTGGTGAGGCAGTGGCATACCTACTCGGATCCGAAAAGGGACCCGCGTCACCATACCATTACGACCGTTTTCATTGCCAGGGCGGACGGAGAACCTGCCGCCGCGGATGACGCTCAGGAAGCAGGAATCTTCAGGGCGGACAATCTTCCGGAGCCCATGGCCTTCGATCATCGCGACATACTACAGGATTACTTCAGTCAGTCAGCGCCATGAAGAAAAGGGATGCTTGACCAGGTTGATGTTCAGGTAGCGTGGATCGTGCGTCACCTCCTGTCCCAGCCAGGCCGGTATCTGAATGCTTTCGTTTGCTTCTTGCAGTTCCACTTCGGCCACAACCAGCCCCTTGTTCTGTCCGGCGAACACATCGATTTCCCATATGTGTCCCGCGAAAGGGACCAGATGGCGCGTTTTTTCAATTAAAGGGCTGGTGCAAAGGTTGTTCAGCATCTCCTCGGCGTCGCTCACGGGTATTTCGTACTCAAATTCCCAGCGTGCCAGGCCCTTTTTTTGTTTCTTGATGGCCAGAAAGGCCCGCTCATCCGTCATCCGGATGCGAATCGAACAGGACGGGTCGGCCATGATATAACCCTGCTTGTATTGGTGAGCACGTGGATTGGCTTTTTTCCAGTGATCGTTGATCACCAGATATTTTCTTTCAATCTCGATGGCCATGGATGTTCCCCCCTATGGGTCTTGATGTTTCCAGATTTTTTCTGTCAGCGCGGAATAACGGCTGACTTTCCGGGAAAGAGCCGCCGCCAGGATTTCTTTTCTGCCGCATACGGTCAGGGAACGCCTGGCCCGGGTGATGCCCGTATAAAGCAGTTCCCGATTCAGCACCGGGGAATCCGCATCGGGAAGAAAAAGAAACACCCGATCATATTCCGATCCCTGACTTTTGTGAACCGTCATGGCAAAGGCGGTTTCATGCTCCGGCAAGACATAGGGCGAAATCTGGCGCAGCTTGGTTGCGCCGTCGCGGAAAAATACGGAGAGACGCCCCTTTGTGCCCGATTCAGGAAGCATTAATCCCAAATCGCCATTGAACAGCTGCCGGGCATAATCGTTGCGGCTGATCATGACGGCTTTGCCGGGATAATTTATTCCCTCCGGCCGGATATTTCCGGACAGGTCTTTCAAAAATTTCTCTATCAGACGGTTCAAATGAGTCATACCGCAAAGACCGTTACGCACGGCGCACAGGAGGCGGTAAGTATCGAAAAATGAAAAAATTTCTTTTATATCAAAATGATCCGATATCATCTTCATGTATTGATTGAGGTATGGTCCGATCTCCGTCGCGATCATTTTCTTAAGCGCCGCGTCGTCGGTCATTTCGATCCAACAAATGCTTTCCAGTCCGGAATCCAGCAGCTCGAAAATCGCCCCGCTGTGTCCCTTGATCACGGCCTGCTTGAGTTGCCCCAACGGACTGTCTTCATTCACCCGATAATTGGTTTTCAGTTCCACCAGGCAGTCGCGCAGGGGCTGGGCAGTCATGGCAGGGGACATCGTGCACTCGTAGCCCGTATAGGCCCGAAGCAGATCAACCAACTCAGGAGAGAACAGATTGGTGTCCCCGGTGCGGCAGATGTCTCCCAGGACGGTGCCTGCCTCCACAGAAGAGAGTTGATGGGGATCGCCCAGGAGGATCAACTTAGCCGCAAACGGCATCGCTTCCAACAGATGGTACATGAGAGGCAAATCGATCATGGATGCCTCGTCCACGACAACAATATCATACGGCAAGGGATTGCTTTGGTTGTAGTGATAGCGGACGCCGTCAGCGCTGCTTTTCAGAAGACGATGAATGGTCACCGCCTGCTCCGGAATCCGCTTCTTGATGTGTTCCTCACAGGGCAGGGTCTCTTTGGCACGGGAAATGGCCTCCTGCAAGCGAATGGCGGCCTTGGCCGTGGGCGCCGACAGGGCAATCCTGACGTCCGTGCCGTTTGTCAGCTCCAGAATAAAAGCAAGAATCCGCGCCACGGCTGTGGTTTTTCCCGTACCGGGACTGCCGGAAATAAGGCAGAAATCGCGCGTCAGGGCGATCACGGCGGCCACGACCTGACCCGAAGGTTGCCCTTTTTGCCGTATCGCTTCGGGAAAAAGACGGATAAGCAGGTCAAGGCCGGTCTCCAGGCGGATCGAGGCAAGCGAAGGGTGGCGTCGGCCGGCCATTTCAATAATCCGTTCCGCGACAGATTTTTCATACTGCCAGTAACGATATGTGTACAACCGATTGACGTCATCCAGGATCAGGGGTTTGAAGTCCCCAGACGTTCCCACCACCGGAGAGCCTTTCAGAATATCCGACCAGGCATCGGCCGGGGGTGAGGGCAGGGGGGGGGACCCATCGATATGAAACACCTGTTTTTCAAGGGCATGGAGATTCAGGCAGATATGGCCGTTCAGGGTTGCGTCGGTGACCAGAAAGGCCGCCAGATACAATTCGGGTGAATATCCTCCATTGAGCCGGGTGATAAATTCGGCGAAATGACGTGACAGAGGTGAATATCGAAGGTCCGTATCGGGCATCGCCATGG
>CAZTYA010000188.1:4343-4608 GCA_964617255.1 uncultured Syntrophales bacterium | reverse complement strand
CGATCCGCATTATGGACGCCACTCCCGTTTTCAACCTTTTCTTGCCCGGTACTCCACCGCTGCTTTGATGAAATCCCGGAACAGGGGATGGGGGTCTGTCGGGCGGGACTTGAATTCCGGGTGGAACTGGCAGCCTAAAAACCAGGGCTGATCTTTAATCTCGACGATTTCCACCAGGCGGCAGTCCGGCGACGTGCCGGTGATCTGCAGGCCCGCGAGTGTCAGGGCCTCCCGGTAGTCGTTGTTGAATTCGTAGCGGTGCCGG
>CAZTYA010000188.1:0-4333 GCA_964617255.1 uncultured Syntrophales bacterium | reverse complement strand
CCGGACAACCGTAGGCGTCGGCGGCGAAAGACGGGGCGACCAGGGTGCAGGGGTAGGCCCCCAGACGCATGGAGGCGCCCTTTTCGGTGATGTGGCGTTGCTCCGGCAGCAGGTCGATCACGGCATAAGGCGTCTTTTCATCGAATTCGGAGCTGTTGGCCCCGGCCAGGTTGCAGACGTGGCGGGCATACTCCACCACGGCCATCTGCATGCCCAAACAAATACCAAAGAAGGGGAGCTTCTTTTCCCGGGCGTACCGGATGGCCTGGATCATGCCCTCGATGCCCCGGGCGCCGAAGCCGCCGGGGACAAGTAAGCCATCCGCGTCCTTCAAAAGTTCGTCCGTTCCCTCCTGCTCGATCTTTTCGGAGTCCACAAACGTGAGATTCACCCGGCTCGTGTTGGCGATCCCGCCGTGGGTCAGGGCTTCATTCAAGCTCTTGTAGGAGTCGGTCAGGTTCACGTACTTGCCGACGATGGCGATGTTCACCTCCGTCTCGGGATGGGTCATCTTCTCGACGACCGCCTCCCAGGCCTCCATGCGGGGCTGGCCGGTCCAGATGTTCAAAAGATCGACGATCTTTTCGTCCAGGCCTTCCCGGTGGAAGATCAGAGGCACTTCGTAGATGCAGGTGACGTCCTTGGCGGTGAAAACCGCCGCCACCTCGACGTTGCAGAACAGGGCGATCTTCGCCTTGATGTCGTCGGAAAGGAAGTTTTCCGTCCGGCACAGCAGAATGTCCGGCTGGATACCGATTTCGCGCAGGGCCTTGACGCTGTGCTGGGTCGGTTTCGTTTTCACCTCCCCTGCCGTCTTGATGAGAGGCACCCAGGTCAGGTGAATAAAGATGGCGTTGCCTTTGCCCACTTCATTTCGGAACTGGCGGATCGCCTCCAGGAAGGGGAGGCTTTCGATGTCGCCGACGGTGCCGCCGATTTCGACGATGGCCACGTCGAATCCCGTCGTGGTATCTTTAATGAAATCTTTGATTTCATTGGTGATATGGGGAATGACCTGGACGGTTTTCCCCAGGTAGTCGCCCCGCCGCTCCTTGTTGATGACGGAGTAATAAACCTGGCCGGTCGTCAGGTTGTTGTGCTTGCCCATCCTGGTGGAGACGAACCGCTCGTAATGCCCCAGGTCGAGGTCCGTTTCCGCCCCGTCGTCGGTGACGAAGACTTCGCCGTGCTGGAACGGGTTCATCGTACCGGGATCGACGTTGATGTAGGGGTCCAGTTTCTGGTTGGTGACCCTCAGACCCCGGCTTTCGAGAATCGCCGCGATGGAGGCGGCGGCCAGGCCCTTCCCCAGAGAGGACAGAACCCCTCCCGTCACGAAAATATACTTCGTTTTCATGCTTTTTTGCGTTCCTCTCCGTTTTTATGGGGACTGTTTCCCAAGGACTGTCTGATCTGGCCGGCGATGACCTCCACGGGTTCCCCCAGGAGGACTTCCAGGGGGATCTGTTCGACATACTGGTCCGTCCAGGGCAGATTGTATTCGTTGATCAGGTTTTTCAGATCGTTGAACCGGACACCCATGACGGCGATGCGATCCCGCAGGGACAGGCGCTCTTCAAATGCGACATGGATGAGCAGGAGATGGCTGATCGTGGTTCCCTCTTTTTTGAGCGGAATGACCACAATGGGGGCGCCGTCGGATTTGCCGCGGCCGATATAGAGATGCCCCGTATTGACGATGGTTTTTTTCGTGCCCATGAGGCGTCCCGATTTTTCCACCCGCGACGGCATCTGAAGCGATACGCCGCCCCTGCCGGCAATGGAGATCGTCGTCTCTTCCGTGGGATTGCCTTCCGTGTCCAGGTCGGAGATCAGGTAGAGGGTGTACCCCCGGATTTCGGCCACGGCGGGCTGCAGGCGGCTGATACCGAGGATGTTTTTGCTGGTCAGGGCTTGGTCGGAGAAGGAAAGATCCTTCAGCAGCTCGAAAAGGATGCCATACAGGGGCTGCTCTTTCCGGCTCGTGCCGACGGTGACGGTCTTCGCCTGGTGGCGGATCGCGTCCACGGGACGCGAAAGCTCGTCGATGGCGTTGCCCAAAGATACGTCAAGGAAATCGATAGGCGACAGAAGTTCTCCCTGGCCCTTAAAGTCGTGGGCGTAATCCTCCAGGGGCAGGCGGCCGACGGTGTACTTCAGCAGCAGGACGATGTCGGAAATGGTCTTGGTGCTCGCGAAGTGAAACGCACCCCGGTTTCGCCTTTCATGGAACCGGCCCGAAAAATCCCTGATCAGGCGCCGAAAGTCCCGGTCGGCGATCCGTTCGTAAACGGACCAGTGCTGCTTGTCCTGTTCGACCATCCGGCGGTTGAGTTCGCTCCGGAACTGGCGGAGGAACAGGGCGTCGCTGTCGATGCTGAGGGCTGCGTAATAACCGAAAAGGTGTCCCGCCACCGTATTCAGGATGACCGGTAGGGGTGCCGCGCCTTTGGGTAGCGTGATGACAGCGTCCGCCAGGTCGTCGAAGCGGGTTTCCCCCTCGTCGGTGAAAACAACCACTCCGGCCTTGTGAGCCTTGAAGATGGCGACATCCTTGACGATATCGCCGACGACCGTTTCCGGGTTGCCGGCGCCGCAGACGATGATCAGGGGCTCCGCCGACAGGTCGATGTGTTTCTTGTTTTCCACGATGTCGGAGGAGATGGTTTTATAGCAGAGTTCACTCAGCTTGATGCGGATTTCGTCTGCGGCGGCCTTGTTGGGACCGCTGCCGACAATGGCCCAGTAACTCTTCCGGGAGGCCAGCCGTTCGGCGGCTTCGCGAATCACATCCTTCTGCTCGAGGACCCGGTTCATGAGCCGCGGCGCCTGTTCCAGTACGGCCAATTCAGCGGCGATTTCCGCGTCCGTCAGGCAGCCGGTGATCTGGGCAAACGACAGGGCCAGGATATGACCGGCGACGATCTGGGAATAGAAGGCCTTGGTCGAGGCGACGGACATCTCGATATCCCGGCCGTCGCTGGTGTAAAAGACGCCGTCCGCCTTGGTCGTGATGTCGGACTGGCGCCGGTTGACAATGGCGATGACCGACGCCCCGCGGTCCCGGGCCATGGCGACCGCGCGGTTCGTGTCCGTTGTCGTACCCGACTGGGTGATCGGGATTACCAGGGTATCCGAGAGGTCGCGGCTCAGGGAAAAACCGCTCAGTTCGGAGGCCACGTTCGATTCCATGACCATGCCCGTGCCCCGGATGTAACGGTTCATGGCGTCTCCGATGGCCTGACCGGCGACGGCGGCCGTCCCGTGGCCGATGATGATGATACGGCGGATACGACGCCGGGCCAGATCGTCCCGGATTTTATCGGGAAGGACATCCTGCCCCAGGTTGAAAAAGACCTGCGTTGTCCCGGCCTGCCCTTGGACGACGCGGTACTTTCCCAGGAGGGTCTTGCGGATGGACTGCGTCGATTCGGAAATTTCCTTCAGAAAATAGTGGCTGAAATCGCCGCGGTTGATATCCCGGGTTGTGATTTCCGCCTTCTGAATATCATCCGGCGTGAGCGGCAGGGGGGTGCCGTCGTAGAAACAGGCGCTGATGCCGTCCAGTCCCCCTCGGCCGGCATGGTCGAGAATAAACATCTGGCCGGTCGTTTCCGGCCGGATCGGATCGGCGGGCATTTCCCCGTTGATCTTGATGAAGTAGGGGGTGCGTTCGACCAATCCGTAAAGTTCCGAGGAAAAGAGATACTGGTCGTCGGCCAGTCCGACATAAAGGGCCTGACCGCTTCCCCGCAGGGCCAGAAAGACCTTGCCCGGTTCGAGATTGCTGACCATGGCGATGGCGTGGGAGCCTTCGAAATCGCTTAAAGCCAGACGAAAGGCCCCGGCGAGATCATGACCCTGCATCAGGTGGTGTTCGATCTGCAGCGGGATGATTTTCGTGTCCGTCGTCACCTCCGGTGCGATCAGTTCCCGGCCGGATTCCAAGTGATGTCTCAACTCCTGATAATTATCGATGTCACCGTTTAAGGCCACATTGATCGTCCAGTTGCCCCGGCCGTAGCGCGGGTAATTTTTATCCGTGACTGCCTGGGGGTGGCCGTTTAAGGTCGCATTATTGATGGGATGACAGTTTTCCACGGAAATCGAGCCGACGGAGGCCCAGCGGGTATGGCAGAAAACCGACTCGCAAGCGGTCTCGGCGTCCGTAAACGCCCGGAGAAGGCGGTCTTCGCGGATCGATTGCGCCAGATCCCGGACATTTTGTCCCAGCTCCCCGATGATCGAAGCGGTTTTGTAGGTAAAGGTCACGGTTTCCCCGGCATTGTGTTCCCCATATTCCAGATCCGTGACCGAACAGGGAAGGGCGATG
>CAZTYA010000187.1:0-4662 GCA_964617255.1 uncultured Syntrophales bacterium | reverse complement strand
AAACACTCTATTTGCACCGAGGCATATTCCTGTGTTAAGTAACAACCATTCTCACAACAGCTTCCGACAGACCTTGAGGACGGATGATAATGTTTGAAATCATCACTTATATCGGCCACAGGACGATCACGAGCCTGACTGAACTATACGAATTTCTCGCCTTTTCCAGGCTGGTTATCAGCCGGCTCTTGAAGCGGAAGACCTACAACAGCGCAACGAAAATGGTCCTGATCAACCAGATCTACTTTACCGCCCTTCAAATTCTGCCTTTGTTTCTTTTCATCTCCGTCATCTTCGGCTCTCTCCTGGTTGGAATCGTTTTTCAGGCCATCAAGAGTTTCGGCCTGGCGGAATATCTGGGCAAGATTCTGATGGGTTTTGTGGTCACCGAACTGTCTCCTTTCATCACCGTGGTCTTAATCACACTGCGGTCATCTTCGGCGATCAATACGGAAATTGCGGTGATGAAGTATAATAATGAATTCCGGACACTTGACGCTTTTCAGATCGATGTGGTGAATTATCTTTTCGTCCCGCGTGTCATCAGCGGCATCCTGTCCGTTGTGCTGTTAAGCGCCCTGTTCTCCATTTTCGCACTCATCAGCGGTTTTCTGTTTTTGAAGGTCTTTTTCGGCATGAGCATCGATGTTTATGCCGTCGATTTACTGAACTCCGCCGTTTTCTCCGACCTGGTCATCATGTTCACCAAGTGTATCACTTTGGGATTCTTCATTGCTCTGATTCCCATTCGCCGGGGTATGACGGCCACGGAGGAACTGACGAGCATTCCCATTTCCGTTCTGAACGGTATGGTCAAGGTTTTCATTGCCATCATCACGATCGAGGTGCTGTCATTAATCATAAGATTCATATAACCTACCTTCCCGATGAGGAACAGTTGGTACGCGTTCTGGGGGATTTGCCGCATCAGTATGATCATCCTCTGGGCTGGGTTTCCATTGATATTCCGCTCATCTCGAACCTCAACGTCTGGGTGAATATTGCCCTGATCAAGCAATACCATGAAAACCTTCCGGTTGATCAGGCCGCTGAAATGGCGCGGCAACTGCTCCGGCGATTTCAGATGGAACCCATTTTTTACAAGAGAAACCCCCACTTGACTGAAGAGGAACGATTCTGTGCCATGGTGCTGAGGGCAGCCATGGTTCCCCAGGGCGTTCTAATCCTGGACCGACCTTTTGAAATCCTGTCTTCTCATGGTCACAGCCGCTTTCTGCATCAGGTCTTGTTCACGGTTAATGATCTGTTTACAAAGTGTTATATTTTTGATTATACTTGGCAAAAAAATAAATATGGGCTCTTCGATGAAGCTTAAAAGGGAATTTAAAGTCGGGCTATTTGTCCTGCTCACCACCCTCCTGATCGTCAGTTCAATTTCTTACGTTGCCTACAAGAAAGGTGTTTTTGAGACCGAACATGCCTATACCCTGTATTCGATTTCCGGCGAAGGCTTGACAGAGGGCATGCCTGTCCTTTTTTCCGGCTTTAAGATCGGCAAGGTAACCCAGCTTGAATTAAACGACAAGGGTATGGTGATCATTCGGATCAGCGTTCTGGATCGTCATACCAAGTGGCTTCGCCAAAACAGCCAGTTTGCCATGGTCCGCCCGGTCATCGGCACGGCCCGCATCAACGTCTATACCGACGACCTCGCCGCACCGCCTCTTGCAGTCGATTCCCAGTCGGAGGTGCTGATTGTCGACGACATCAATCAACTCATCAACAAGGCCCAGCCCATTGTGGCGAAACTCGATCAGACCGTCGCCAATATTGAGCAGATTACGGGAAACCTTGCCGGCCAGAACGAAAATATCAATAAAATCTTCGGTAATGCCGAAAGGGTGAGCGCCAACTTCGCCAACAAGAAATCGGTCGCAGAACTCGTGCTGGGCGAAGAAGAAAGTGTAAGGTCCATTCATGAATCCATCCGCCACCTCAACAGCATCCTGAAAAACACGGACGAACAGTTTCATAAACCCGAAGGAACCCTGGCTCTGGTAAACAACATTCTGAAAGACATCCTGCTCAAGTTGGACAAATTGAACACAACGGTCGATAACATCAATCAAATCAGCACCAATGCCTCCGATTCCACAAAGGATCTGAAACTGCTCCGCAGTGAAATCGACGCAACCGTAACGGCTGTAAAAAACCTGTCGCGAAAGATCGATGGCATTCTGTCTTCAGGAAAAGAAAAGGAGATACAACTCCCATGAAACGGGCCCTGCTTTTCTCCCTGATCTGGCTGATTCTCGGCTGTTCCGCCGCGCCGGTTCCCGACTGGACGTACCAGAGCTACAACGCCCTGGAAAGCTACAAAGCGAGCATCCTCGAGGGAAAAGACGCCCTGGCCGGTCTGTACTTTGAAAGAGCCGTTGCCGAAACAAAAAGAAGCGGCGATTTGAAGCGTCTGGGCCGGGTTTACCTGACGCGGATGGCCATGGAAACCGTTCTGCAGCGTCCCTGGTCGGAAGAAGCTTTTCTTGCCGTCCGGGAGATCGCCCCCGATCCGGAAAACGAACAGTTCTTCCGGTTCCTCCGAGGAAATAATGGAGAGCTGATCCCCGCCTTGCTTCCGGGGCAATACCGGGATTTTGCCGCCGCTCTGCAAAAGGGAGATGAAAACAGCGCGTCCAACGCCATCGGCCGGATCGAGGACCCCTGTTCGCAAATTATTGCCGTTTCCGTCTGCGACAAACAGCGGCTGTGCAAGGAGCGGGGATACCGGACAGCCATCGATACCGCCTCCCGCCAGGGCTGGAAGGCGGTCCTGCTGATTTATCTGGAGAAACTGGCGGAATTACAGGACGCCCGGGGAGAAAAAGAGCAGGCGGCCCTGACCCGGAAAAAACTGGATTTGCTGCAAAATTAGATTTGCGGTATAGGGAACCTGTTTCTTGGATCGGCCCTGTCCAATTATGCGCGATTCCAAGATCCCGGTCCACGAGCCGCGATGTCATTTCGACCGCAGAGAGAAATCTTTCAGAGAAATAATTGCCCAGGATTAAGATTTCTCGCATTCGCTCGAAATGACATTTTCCCGAATGATGTGGCAATTGCACCACTTGGATAACGGGAGATGTTGATCATAATTACAAGGATTTAGCAATGATACCTATTGTTTCCATCGTTGGCCGTTCTGACTCGGGGAAAACGACACTGATCGAAAAACTCATCCCCGAACTGGTGAAGCGGGGCTATCGCGTTGCCACAATCAAGCATGACGTCCATGGGTTCGACATGGACCACGAGGGAAAAGACAGCTGGCGCCACAAAAAGGCCGGAGCCCGCATGACGATCATCTCGTCCCCCTGGAAAATCGGCATCGTCGAAGATGTGGATCGGGATCACGAACTGGCGGAACTCCGGGATCGTTATGTCCATGACGTGGACTTGATTCTATCCGAAGGTTACAAGAGAAACGATCATCCCAAGATCGAGGTATTCCGCTCCGTTATGAACCATGAGCTTCTCTGCACAAAAAACGACAATCTGTTGGCCATTGCCAGTGATCGGCCCTTTGATCTGGGCGTTCCCTGCGTGGATATTAACGATGCAGCACAGTTGGCTGAAATCATTGATCAATCAATTTTCCGCACTGCGGCTGCCCCCGCAGAGCAACGATAACAAAACAGTCAAGCAGGGTTGACGTGAAGGAAGAACAATACCGAAGCTGGGTTGAAGTCGATCTGGACCATTTTACCCACAACTGGAACGAGTTGCGGCGCCTGGTCGGTCCTTCCGTCCAGATTCTCCAGGTGGTCAAAGCGGACGCTTATGGCCACGGCGCCATAGAGATTTCCAATATGGCCCTGCAAAACGGGGCCTCTTGGCTCGGCGTCGCCAACGCCGACGAAGGGGTGCAGTTGCGGGTCAGCGGCATCACCGCGCCGATTCTGATCCTCAGCCCCTCCATGGAGTCGGAAATATCCGAAATCATTAAATATCGTCTCATTCCCTCCGTATCGGATGTCCATTTCGCCAGGATACTTCAGCACAAATACATGGAGGCGGGCATTTCCGGACCCATCCATATTGAAATCGACACGGGTATGGGCCGCGGCGGCACCATGTATAAAGAGGCCTTACGGGCCATCCACGAAATCGCCCGGTGTCCCAACCTGATCCTGGAGGGCATCTTCACCCATCTCTCCTCCGGAGAACAAATCAATGACTACAGCCGTGAACAGGGACGCCTGTTTCTGGATCTTTTGAAAAAGCTCCGCCGCGAAGGCTTGACTTTTCCCATCCGGCACATGGCCAACAGCGGCGGCATCCTGAATTATCCGGCGTTTCATTTTGATCTGGTTCGGCCGGGTCTGATGACCTACGGCATCTACCCCTCCCGGGATACACAGGACCGGGCGCGCCTGGAACCGGTCATGAGTTTCAAGACCCGGGTGGCCCTGGTCAAGAAGTTTCCCCGGGGGTACAGCATCGGCTACGGCCGCTCCTACGTAACAAACCGGCCGACCCTGATTGCCACCATACCCGTCGGCTACGGGGACGGTTACGGCGTCATTCTTTCCAATCGGGGCGAAGCCCTGATCCGGGGCAAGCGGGCTCCTGTGGTCGGCAGGATTTCCATGGACATGTGTACCATCGACGTATCCCATATCCCGGACTGCCAGGTCGGCGACG
>CAZTYA010000186.1:0-4667 GCA_964617255.1 uncultured Syntrophales bacterium | reverse complement strand
AGGGCTGTATGCATGTCACCCTCCAGGCTGTTCGCCACGATGTCGCACAGGTCGTGGGAATAATTCGCCAGATGCTGCAAGATCTCCTGTTCGGTGCGGGGCTTTTTGATGTCCTCGGCCGGAAGACCCTCCATGCTGTGGACGATTTTATCGGGGAAGTTCCAGGACTTGGATATGGCCATCCCCAGTTCTTTGTAGGCGATGCCGAGGACGGAACGGGCGGCGCTGTTCTCGTCGATATTGTTTTCGATCATCCGCTTCTTGATTTCCTGGTACTCCTCCGGGAAGTAGCAGATGACGAGTACCTTTCCCAGGTTGAAGAGCATGGCGCAGATGAACGCCTCTTCCTTGCGGTCCACTTTCATCTGCTCCGCCAGGTCCATCGCCAGGATGCCGCTCATATAGGACGCCACAGTGGCCTCCTGCAATTCCGCCAGTTCCGATTTGTTCTGGAGGTGTTCGAAGATCATCAGGGCCGCTGCGATCATCCGCACCTTTTCGAAACCGAGCAGAAAAACCGCCTTGGAAACCGTCGTCACCCGGCCGGAAAGGTTGCCGTAAAAGGCGGAATTGACGACCCGCAAAAGTTTGTTCGTCAGGGAGAAATCCTTCAGGATGATATTGGCCAATTCGCCCGTGGAGGAAAGGTTGATGGCGGTTAACGAGGCGAGTTTGTTGTTTATTTCGACGATATGGCGGGAGAAGGTGGGCAGATCACCCTTGTGGCGCATCCGCCGGACGAGAAATTCCACCGTGCCGTGGATGGACGGATCGACGGGTTCCCGGTCCTGCTCTTCTCTGTGTTCGCCTTCGGGCGGTTTGTCCATGCGCGGATCGCTTCCATCATCCTTATTTCGCTCAGGATTTCTCAATCGGCGATGGTTCAAGTATATTGATGCCGGGCGATTGTGTCAACCGGCAGATACGGCATGGAATAGAGGAGATAAATAGATTTTCCCGTTTCAAATCACAAAGAAGAAAAACCTGTGGGAAAACCTTTCATGGTTCCCACAGGTTTTGTGACAATCAACATTCTGATACAAAACGGGAAACGCCCCGACCGGGGGGCCGGTTTTACACCCGGAAGAAAGTTTTACCGGCCTACTGGTTCTTGACCAGATTTTCGCTGACTTTGTCCTTGATCAACTGGGAGGATTCCTTGTTGCCCAGGTAACCGACCCGGATGCCGAGAATCGTGGTTTCCTTGGTCTTGTATTCGAGACGCAAGGTGACCTTTTCGTTCTGAATGCGGGTCTGAATGGTGCCCACACCGATTCGCCAATCGGGGGTCACTTCCTTGCCGCCCAGATCGGCAATAGCCATTTCGCAGGCCGTCCGGACCTTGTCGAAGGGCACGTTGTATTCCACCCGCAGTTCGCCGTTGATGTACGCATAGGTACCCGCTCCGGCGCCGACTGCAGCGCCGCCGATGAGCACAGGGGCGCAGCCGCCCAGGAGGAAAAGACACAACACACATGCCATCGCGAGAGTCCGTTTCATATTCATGATAAATCTCCTTTCACGCAGTCTTATTCAAGCTTTGCCAGCTCGTTCAGCAATTCTTCCTGTTTCCGGTTCAAATCCGTCGGGATGGTGACCACCGTTTCGATGATCTGGTCGCCCCGCCCCATGCCCCGCAGGTGGGGAATCCCCTTGCCTTTCAGTCGGAAAATAGCACCCGGCTGGGTGCCTTTCGGGACCTTGAGTTTTTCCGACCCGGTCAGGGTCGGGATATCGATCTTTGCTCCCAGGGCGGCCTGGATATACGTAATCGGGACGCGGCAGTAAAGATCATAGCCCCGCCGGTCAAAATATTCATGGGGTTCCACCTGGATGAACACATAGAGATCGCCGCTCGGTCCGCCGTTGATTCCATCCTCACCCTCGCCGCGCAGCCGCAGCCGGGAGCCCGTTTCCACGCCGGCGGGAATTTTGAGATTAACCGTTTTGGTGGCCCGAACCCGGCCCGCACCCCGGCAGGTCTTGCAGGGATTGGTGATAATCTGTCCCTGGCCGTGGCATTGAGGGCAGGTGGTGCTGATGCTGAAAATGCCCTGAGACTGAACGACCTGGCCCCGCCCGTGGCAACGGGGGCAGAGGGTCGGCTTTGTCCCCGGTTCGGAGCCGCTGCCGCTGCATTCCTGGCATAAGGCGGATTTGGCGACGTCAATATCCATCGAAATGCCCATGGCGGCGTCCATGAACGAGATGCTCAGATCATAGCGCAGATCCGCTCCGGCCCGCGCCGCCGTGCGGCCCCGGGATCGTCCCGCGCCGCCGGCGCCAAAAATGTCGGAAAAAATATCGTTGAAACTGGAGAAGACGTCCTCGAAACCGGAGAAACCGCGGAAACCAGACCCGCTCAGTCCGTCATGGCCGTAGCGGTCATAGATTTCTTTTTTCTCTGGATCGGAGAGGACCTCATAAGCCTCCGCCGCCTCCTTGAATTTCTCTTCCGCCTCCTTGTTGTCGGGATTGCGGTCCGGATGATAGAGCATGGCCATCTTCCGGTAACTCTTCTTGATGATCTCCTCGGATGCCGTTTTCTCGACACCGAGAACTTCGTAATAACAACGCTTTAGCATGTCAAGACACTACCCTCCGCGGGATGAAATGACCTTTAGATGAGGATGCGACAGGATATCGACGTCCCTTCGGTTCGTAACAATAGTCATCAAAGGCTTCCCTGTCAAGAGAAGTGCCGGACGTTGTCAAGATCATCGGGTCAGTCGATTCAAGGCCTCTTCGTATTTTTCCCTGGTTTTGTCGATAATGTCCTGAGGCAGTCTGGGCGCCGGCGGTTTCTGATCCCAGCTCAGGGAGAGCAGGTAATCGCGCAGGAACTGCTTGTCGAAACTCTTCTGCGAGCGGCCTTCCTCGTAGTCGTCCTTCGGCCAGAAACGGGATGAATCCGGTGTGAGCACCTCATCGATCAGAATGAGTTCGCTTCCCAGAAGACCGAATTCGAATTTTGTGTCGGCGATGATGATCCCCGCCTTATCGGCGATGGCGACAGCTTCCTTGTAGATCGCCATGCTTTTTTCGATGATGGTCCCCGTGATTTCCTTGCCCAGGATGTCCTCCACTTCCTTGCGGCTGATGGGGGCGTCATGCTGGCCTTCGGGGGCCTTGGTCGTCGGGGTGAAGATGGGTTCCGCCAAACGGGACGACTCCTTCAGGCCTTCGGGGAGACGGATACCCGAAATGGTCCGGTCCACGCAGTAATCCTTCCAGCCGGAGCCGCTCAGGTATCCCCGGACGATGCATTCCACCGGGAGGGGTTTTGCTTTTTTAACCAGCATACTCCGTCCTTCCAGGTCCTGAATATAAGGCCGGCATTCGGGCGGGTAATCAGCCGGATTGGTGGAAATCAGATGGTGGCCGATCAGGTGTTCCAGTTTCTTGAACCAGAATATCGACATCTGGGTCAGTATTTTACCCTTGCCGGGGATAGGCTCCTGCATGACCACATCGAAGGCGGAGATGCGGTCCGTCGCCACAATGAGCAGGTGCGGTCCGACTTCGTAAAGATCGCGGACCTTGCCCGTGTTGACCAGGTTCAGTTCGGGGAAATTTGTCTTGATCAGGCCTGAATCTGTCATCTCAAACCTCCTTCGTGCCGCGCGGCTAAGCGACGGTCCTTATTGAATGTATGGATTATACTTTTTCTCATGCCCGATTGTGGAAGCGGGCATGCGACCATAATTATGTCCCGGCAGAACCTTTGTATCGTCCGGGAGGGTAAAAATTCGTTCCTTGATGGATCGGTGCATGACAGGCCAGGACCCGCCCGGCAGATCCGTTCGGCCGACGGCTTCAACGAAGAGCGTGTCTCCTGTGAAAACGCAGCCGTCGGCATACAGCACCATGCCGCCCGGTGTGTGCCCCGGGGTATGGATGACCCGCAGAGAAACATCACCGACGGTGATGAAATCGCCGTCCTTCACGGTCAGATCCGCAGGCGGCGAGTCGGTGGCGCCGAACATACGGAGCATGACCGGCGGTGTGTTACCCAGCATGGAGGCATCCAGTTCGTGAATAACGATAGCCGCCCCGGTTTTGTCTTTCATTTCCTTGTTGCCGGAAATATGGTCTACGTGGCCGTGGGTGTTCACAATATAGTCGATGTGCATGCCGTTATCCTGGGCCAGCCCGATCAGATAGTCCACATCAGCGGCGGGATCAATCACCAGGGCTTTTCCGCTGGCGGGGTCGCCGACGATGTAGGCAAATACCACCATGGGGCTGACTTCAACTTGTTTGAGAAACATGAAATCCTCCATTCAAATAAGCAGGCCCTAAAGGGAATCCTGTGGGATTATATACAGGTAATGAGATTAAAGAGTCTGCGAAACGCCTTCCGTAAGATGTAAGGGGACGCCGTCAAATTAGTCCGTTGCCTACCATGTTTGAACGATCAAAGTCAAACGAATTCGGGGTTAATTCATCTTTATAATATTAATGGCATTTCACCAACCGGGCGGCGAAAAAACCGTCCATATCCTGACGATGGGGCAGGGTTTTCAGGCACCCGTTTGGATCGAGGCAATCCGGCGCAATGATGCCGGTCGGTGTATCCTGCCGGAACTCCTGGTGCCGTATAAGGAAGGCGCGGATATTTTCCTCGTTTTCCTCGGGGAGCAGGCTGCACGTGCTGTACACAAGGA
>CAZTYA010000185.1:0-4717 GCA_964617255.1 uncultured Syntrophales bacterium | reverse complement strand
GGTGAATCGACCCGGCTTGTTCTTGCCAGCCCCGGTAAAAGCCCCGGCGTTATAGCCGAAAAGCTCCGATTCAAGCAGGGTTTCCGGCAGGGCACCGCAATTAACCGCAATGAAAGGACCCCTTCGGCGCGAACTCAAGTCATGGATCGTCCGGGCAACGAGTTCTTTTCCCGTTCCCGTTTCGCCCAGAATGAGAACGGTGCTCTCACTGGCAGCAATGGGTGGTAGAATTTTAAAAATCCTATGCATAAGCGGGCTGCGACTGGACAGATCGCCGAGAAGAAAACGGCTCTCCAATTCGAGTCTTAACGCCTCCAACTCGGACAGATCACGAAAGGTTTCTGCGCCACCAATCACTTTTCCCCCGCTGTCGCGGAGAACCGCCGTTGAGATACTGATAGGAAGACGATTTCCATCATGATTAATGATGTACCCGGCTTTACCGATGACCGGTCGGCCTGTTTTCAGGGTTTTTTGCAGGGCGCAATCCACCCCACACATGCTGGACCGGAACACATCGGCACATCTGCGCCCGATGGCGTCCGCACGCGATACACCGGTGATCTCTTCCGCTGCGCGATTAAACGATGTGATACACCAATCCTGATCAACCGTAAACACACCATCCGAAATGCTCTCCAGAATCGCTTCCGTCGGTGTAGTCACGATATGAACCTTTTCTTTTTTTCCTTGCCTGCTCATGACATTCGCTCTTTATAACGTTCCCTCAGACTCATTACTGCATAAAAAATATGATGTTATGCTGCTCACTGCTTCTGCAAAACAAAGACATCGATTCATGACCTGACGTGCTTTTACCAAGCCAACCAGGGGTTATTTCACTTTCTTCGGTAGCGTAACATTGCGGAATGAGGAAACAAAACAGCGAGAATTGCTGACAGTCTAGCGGGATATCCGCATTTAAGCAAGATATGTATGAACCGACATGAGAGAAGGCAAAATTCCTAGTTGGGCCACTAAAGATTGCTGACGGCATTGATCTTCGGATCGAGACCGGCCGTTATTTCATCGGCCGGTCTCGATCCTTTATTTTCGTCTATGAACCATGTCTGAAATTCATTCTTTACCAATCCAATCCCCGGGAATCACATATGATCCCCCCACAGGCCTGGGAGCACCAATCCACGAGGTGGCTTCGTCATAGGTTGCAAAGTAATGGTATTTCTTGAACACATCCTGGCTCTCTTTGGTGATCAGATAATCGAGGAACTTTTCCGCAAGAGCTGTGTTCGTGGAGAAGGGGAGTCGCGCTGCCTGGCCGACACCGATGCGTTGAAGATCGGTTTTCCCCAGTTTGACCGTTTCAATTTTATCAGGATACCAGCTGCTTAAATAACTGAAACCGATTATCGCATCCACCTTTCCCATCACCAGAAGCGCGGCCAGTTTGCCAAAATCCTCGCCGTAGGTAACGACATTTTTTCTGAACCGATTCCTCTCCTGAGAACCGAGGGCTTTGTCCACGATTTCCGCGCCCAGCATAGCCACATAAACCGTTTCCGGATTACCCAGGGCGATGCGTATCCCCGGCCGGGCCATATCCCTGAGGGATCTAATGCCTCTGGGATTTCCCTTCTGAACGTTGATGGCGGGAACGAAATACCCCATGTTCCGGATCGAGTCTTTAATGATCAGGCCCTTGGCGTCTGCTTTCTTCATGATATCCGGGGAGGGGGCAATAAACACATCGCCCCGCTTACTGAGCATGATCTGGGACAAAAGGGTGCCGATCCCGGCATAACTTACATCGACTTCCGCACCGGTCTGCTTCGCAAAAGCCGCGACAATCTCCTCCATCGGCATCTTAAAGGCGGCGCCGCACATGACCATGATTCTGCTGTCACCGGCATGGCTTACCGCACCCATAGAAAATACGGCAAAGATCATCGTGAACACAACACAGAGCTTCTTCATCATGCTACATACTCCCGATTAATAGAAATACACCCTTTAATGCCCATACGGACAATACCTCTCGAAACCGCATAAAGCAGCAATTCCGGCAACTGTAACACCAAAAAATACGACCGGTTTACCATTGAGAAAATTACCCATGGTACCATTGACGGCCGTCGACCCCGTGGACAGGATAACATCACACCAGTCAATGACTTCCGGTGTCGCCGCTGGGCCATCCACAACAACCCCGGCCCTTTCCTTGCCGATATTGTCTTCGTCCAGATCGACGATTCTTAAGGCGAAGGCCCGGGAAAGGCTTGCAGCCATCGCCGGTTGATACCCGATCAGGGCAATCCTGGATTCTCCATAACGATCCTTCATGTATGTCACAAGCTTCTCCGCGCAAAGGCCCGGCTCCTTGTCACGACAGTGAACCGTATCGGTGACCAGGTTTTCATGACGCATGACGGCATTGAGCGTCGCAACAAATATCGCCCGCTGAAAATTATCGGTTGGATCCAGAGACAGAACATCCCGGACGGATCCCTCATAATTACCAGGCATGTCCGTGAAGGCCTGGCCTTTGGCTCCCTGAAAGTCGGCTTCCATCATGAACTCTTTTCCCCGCATGAGCGGAAAATCATTGCGTTCCGGTTCACCAATGGCTTCCCTGGTGGTCAACGTTCTTGCTGAGAGAACAGTAATGCGTTCATCAGCGATTGATCTATCGCTTATGATCCGCGCCAACTTTTCTTTCAGGTTCTGATAAAAATCCATTTAAAACCTCCTCAACGGGTTACCCCGCGTTAATGGCTTCATAAAGATATACCCCCCCTTTTTCCTTGGTCACCCTTTTCTGTTGAATAATCAAGGCGATGCTTGCTCCCTCCAGCCTTAAATAAGGGCTCTACCTTTCTATATAGAGCGCATGTACAAATGCTATCTTTCACTTCATACGTCAAGGTTTTTTGCATGCTCGTTGTTTCGCGGAATCAATGTTTCTGCTCGCTGTTATGCTTAAACACAGGCAGCTTGCGCCATAATCAGCACTCACGCTCATCACATCCGTGAAAAGTGAATTTTGTGCCGCTCATGTTTAGCAAAAATGCTTCCGGCATGGCCTCTTCAATCCACCAGGTCGCCTTCCTTCCGGTACAATGGCAAGGAACGACATAGCATGGATTGTACCGGCGCAAGGCATCCAGAATAGGCAGGATCTGTGCTTTGGTTTTTCCTGTAAGATGGAAACCGCCCATGATGGCAAATATCCGCTTTTCGCCGGTCAGCCTGATGGCCTGGTCTATCGTATTGATAATACCGGCATGGGCGCAGCCTGTGACAATAATCAAACCCTTGCCTTTGAGCATCATGGCTATGGCGGAGTCATCCGAGAAATCATCACGCTTGGTCACCCCATTTTCCCGGTAGTACGAATCTGATTCGTTTTTTTCAAAATCATGGATGCGCGGCACTTCTCCCAGAAAAAGTACGTTTCCTTGCAAGATCAGAGAAGGCGCCCTTGTTTCTTGGAGATAAAAACCAGCGTTTGCGAAACGACGCCGGGTCAGCGGAGGCATATAATAAATGAGCGATTTATTGAGAGAATGACGAAAACGGCGGAACGCATCAGGGTGTACCACCAGCGGCATGCGGTTGCGACCGGTTGCTTTGACCAGACGGATCAATCCTCCCCAGTGATCGGCATGGCCGTGTGAAAGGACAAAACTCTCCACATCTTTCAAGTTCAGACCCAGCTTATTCACATTCTGGACGGCGCCGGCGGGCGAAAATCCACCGTCGAACACCATGGATCTGACCTCACTGCCCCGACAAGTATGGATCAAAAGAGAAAATCCATGCTCCGCACGAAGAGGTTGTTTTAAACCACCATACTGTGGATAACCTCCCCTGGTTATGACGTCATTGTTATCCATAACCGTCAAATCGGTATAATTATCCAGCAAGGTAAAGATCTCGATTTTGTCAAGGGGATGCAATGGCATGATGGGCATGTCTCTACTCCAAAATCATGAAACTCTGACAGGCAATTGCGAGAGAATCGCCTCCAGAACAGCCCCGCCTATCGCCCGGGCTTTATCGGAAATGGTAAAACAAGCCTCTCTTTTACCCCTTGGATCGATATCCCCCGACTTTAAGTTTGCTGAAACGACCATACCATCCCGCAGGAGCCCCCGCACAACCCCGTTGATCTGCGCATGCATGGGCGCTCCGTCAACACTCGCTACAACATCTCCCTGTGCGACCGTATCGCCGATCATTTTAACAGCATGAAAAATCCCCGCCTGCGGCGTCCGCAAAACCCTTTCGATGCCATATCCGCCGATGACTCCGGGTACCCCCGTATCCGGTTCCGCCTGTCCCCGAAAGATGAGCCGGCCCAGATCGTGACCCCGGTTGGTTTCAATGACGACATGGACATCCTGATTGGCGGTAAACCCGGGACCCAATCCTAAAACCAGCGGGGCATCACAGATTTCCGTCCCGATATTTCTTTTGGCCAGAATCGCGTCTACGACAACCTGCGGTCTTAATACGTCTTTAACCTTGTTGGCCGGATCAATAAAGCAAACCAGGCGGGTCAGGCCGAGTTTCTGGAAGGCATAATCGCGAATTGCTTGGGCCGCTTCGGTGGCCAGCCCGCGCCCCCAATAGGCTTTGTCGATCATATAGGCGATCTCGACTTCGTCCTGCCCATCGACCGTCCATGGCAACAGGCCGCAACGGCCGATGAACTGGCCATTCTCCTTGAAGATTGTGGCCCACAGGCCTAGTTCGG